>DATFVJ010000198.1:0-11972 GCA_035260365.1 Streptosporangiaceae bacterium | reverse complement strand
GCCACCGCCGCATCTACGAGCAGGCACTGCATGGCCTCGGGCTGACACCCGAGGAGGTCAGGCGGCGGTTTGTGATCGTCACCGACCCGGGCTCGCCGCTCGAGGAGGTGGCGCGCAAGGCCGGCTACCACGTCGTGCTCGCCGACCCCCACGTGAGCGGCAGGTACAGCGCTCTCACCGCGTTCGGGCTTACGCCGAGCGCGCTGGCCGGCGTTGACGTGGCCGCCCTGCTCGACCAGGCGGCCGCGGTGCTGCCCGCGCTCGCGGGCGACGAGGACAACCCGGGTCTGGTGCTCGGCGCCGCCCTCGGCGGTTTCGCGGTCGACAGTCACCACAAGGTGGTCATGGCCGACCACGGCGGCGGCATTTCCGGTTTCGGCGACTGGGCCGAGCAGTTGCTCGCCGAGTCGACGGGTAAGCAGGGCCTCGGGGTCCTGCCGGTCGTCGTCGAATCGGCGGAGGCGCCCGGGTTCTCCCCCGGCCCGGACACTCACCTGGTCGCGCTTGGGTCAGGTTCGCCTCCGCAGTACCCGGCCACCGCGGCCGCGCCGCCCCGGCCGGTGGATACCGCGGTCACCGGGCCGCTCGGCGGTCAGTTCCTGGTGTGGGAGTACGCGACGGCGCTGGCGGGCCGGATTATCGGCATCAACCCGTTCGACCAGCCCAACGTCGGCGAATCCAAGGACAACACCGCCGCGCTGCTCGCCGGCGCCGGCGACGGGCCGCTGCCGGTCGGCGAGCCGGCGTTCGTCGAAGGTGTGGTGGAGGTGCACGCGGACCCTGGACGGCTGCGCGGCGCGACCGACCTGGCCGGCGTGATCGACTCGCTCATCTGGTCGCTGCCGGACGGCGGCTATCTGGCGATCATGGCGTATCTCGACCGGATCGGCGACAGTGACGCGGCCCGGCTGCGCACCGCGCTCGCCGTGCGGACCACGCATCCGGTCACGTTCGGCTGGGGACCCCGGTTCCTGCACTCGACCGGCCAGTTTCACAAGGGCGGCCCGCAGACCGGCGTGTTCCTGCAGATCACCGGTTCGATAGAGCGGGATGTGCAGGTGCCCGACGCGCCGTACTCGCTTGGGCGGCTGGAGCTGGCCCAGGCGCTCGGCGACCTCGGCGCGCTCCGCGGCCGCGGCCGGCCCGCCGTCCGGCTGCATCTGCGCAACCGGGCCGCCGGGCTGAAGCAGCTGCTCGCCGCCGCAACCGGGACGCAAACCAGCGCCTGGCCCACCGGCGCGGCGCACACCAGCGCCGCGGCCACTGGCGCGGCCGCGGTTGCCGAGGCGGCCAGCGCAGCAATCACCGGCGCCGCGGGCACCGGGACCGCGGGCACCGGGACCGCGGGCACCGGGGGCCGGGGAACCGGCCGCGTGCCAGCCAGGCATGGCGCACACCGGGGACGACGGACGGCACAATGACAGACGGGTGGGCGCGAGCGGGCGCCACAGCAGGAGGCATGCGATGAACGAACCGGCGGTGGTCCCGGCCAACCCGTTGCGGGACCCGAGGGACCGGCGAATCCCCCGTGTCGCCGGGCCATGCGTGCTGGTGATCTTCGGGGTCACCGGCGACCTGGCCCGCAAGAAGCTGATGCCGGCCATCTACGATCTGGCCAACCGGGGCCTGCTGCCACCCGGGTTCTCCCTGGTCGGATTCGCCCGCAGGGACTGGGCCGACGAGGATTTCGCCCAGGTCACCCATCAGGCCGTGAAGGAACACGCGCGCACGCCGTTCAACGACGAGGTGTGGCAGCAGCTCTCCGAGGGAGTGCGGTTCGTGCCTGGGGAGTTCTCCGACGACGGAGCCTTCGACCGGCTCGCCGAGACGGTCGCCGGACTCGACGCGCAGCGCGGCACCGGCGGCAACTACGCCTTCTACCTGTCGATCCCGCCGAAGTTCTTCCCTGACGTGGTCACGCAGCTGAAGCGCTCGGGGCTGTCGTCCGCCGGCGAGGGGCCGTTCCCGAACAACCGCCGCCCGTGGCGCCGCGTCGTGATCGAGAAGCCGTTCGGGCACGACCTGAAGAGCGCGCGCGAGCTCAACGCGATCGTGGACTCGGTGTTCCCGAGCAACAGCGTGTTCCGGATCGACCATTACCTGGGTAAGGAGACCGTCCAGAACATCCTGGCGCTGCGGTTCGCGAACACGTTGTTCGAGCCGATCTGGAACCGTGGGTACGTGGATCACGTGCAGATCACCATGGCCGAGGACATCGGCATCGGCGGCCGGGCGGGGTATTACGACGGGATCGGCGCTGCCCGTGACGTGATCCAGAACCACCTGCTGCAACTGCTCGCCCTCATCGCCATGGAAGAGCCGGTGTCCTTCGACGCGGACTCGCTGCGCGCGGAAAAGGAGAAGGTGCTCTCCGCGGTGCAGCTTCCCGATGACCTGGCCCTGGCTACCGCCCGCGGCCAGTACGACTGCGGCTGGCAGGGCGGCGTCGAGGTGCGCGGCTTCCTCGACGAAGACGGCATTCCGCCGGACTCCAGGACCGAGACCTACGCCGCGGTGAAGCTGTACGTGGATACCCGCCGCTGGGCGGGCGTCCCGTTCTATCTGCGCGCGGGCAAGCGGCTGACCCGCCGGATGACCGAGATCGCCCTCGTGTTCCAGCGGGCACCGCATCTGCCTTTCACCAAGACCGACACCGAGGAACTCGGCCAGAACGCCATCGTGATCCGCGTGCAGCCGGACGAGGGCATGACGGTGCGGTTCGGCTCCAAGGTGCCGGGCACGGCCATGGAGGTCCGCGACGTCAACATGGACTTCGCCTACGGTGAGTCGTTCACGGAGTCGAGTCCTGAGGCGTACGAGCGGCTGCTGCTCGCGGTGCTCATCGGTGACCCGCCATTGTTCCCCCGTCACGAGGAGGTCGAGCTGTCCTGGCGAGTGCTTGACCCGATCGAGGAGTTCTGGGCGGAGCACGTCAAGCCCGAACCGTACCCGGCGGGCACCCAGGGCCCGCCGTCGGCGGATGAGCTGATGGCGCGGGACGGGCGCGTCTGGCGACGCCTGTAGCCGGGCGCCGGCCGGCGAACCGCCGGGCCCAAACCGCCGGGGTAGCACCAGGACGAGGACTGACATGACGATCGATCTCACCGACACCACCACAGCACAGATCCAGCAGGCGCTCACGCAGGCCAGGCACCGGCTTGGCGGTCCCACCATGGGCATGGTGCTCACCCTGGTGATCGGCACGGACGAGACGACGCAGTACGACGCGATCCGCGCCGCCAACCAGGCCGCCCGTGAGCACCCCTGCCGCGTGCTCGGAGTCATCAAGCGGGACCCACGCTCGCGGCCGCGGCTTGACGCGGAGATCCGCGTCGCGGAGAACGGCCCGGGCGAGACCGTGCTGCTGCGCCTGTACGGACCACTGGCCGACCACGCCGACTCCGTGGTCGCCCCGCTGCTCGTGCCCGACACCCCGATCGTGACCTGGTGGCCCGGCGCCGCGCCCACCGTGCCGGCGGGCGATCCGCTCGGGGCGATCGCACAGCGGCGCGTCACCGATGTGGCGGCCGCGCCGGAACCGGTCCGGGCGCTGGCCGGCCTGGCCGTCAACTACAAGCCGGGTGACACCGATTTCAGCTGGACGCGGGCCACCGGCTGGCGCTCGCTGCTCGCGGCGGCGCTCGACCAGCCGCATGAGGAGGTCATGGGCGGCGTGGTCGCGGCGGAAGAAGGCAACCCCACCGCGGCGCTGCTCGCGGCCTGGCTCTCGCTCAAACTGAACGCGCCGTTCAGCACGCAGACCTCGCCCGGGCCCGGCATCACCGGTGTGCGCATCGACTGCGAGGCCGACGAGATCGCGGTAGTGCGGCCGGACGGACGGGTCGCCACGCTCTCGCGCACCGGGCAGCCCGATCGCATGGTGGCGCTGCACCGCAGGGACACCGCCGACCTGCTCGCGGAGGAACTGCGCCGGCTCGATCCGGACGAGGTCTACATGGAGACCGCGGCGCGGTTCGCGCTCAGCGCCGACGGGTCATGAGCGCGCCCGAGGTCATCGTCCACCATGACAGCGAGATGCTGGCCAAGGCGGTCGCGGCGCGGCTGGTGACCAGGCTCGTCGACGCGCAGGCCGCTCAGGCCAGCGCCACCCTCGTGCTGACCGGCGGCGGTATCGGCACGGCCGTGCTCGGCGAACTCGCCGCGGCACCGGCCCGTGACGCCGTCGACTGGCGGCACCTGGATATCTGGTGGGGTGACGAGCGCTTCCTGCCCACCGGCGATCCGGACCGCAACGAGACGGGCGCGCGCAGCGCGCTGCTCGACCATGTCGACACCGACCCGCGGCGCGTGCACCCGATGCCGGGACCGGACGGGCCGGACGGTGATGACCCGGAGGCCGCGGCGGCCAGCTACGCGGCGTCGTTGCGCCGCGCCACCCGGCCGGAAGATCACGGCCCGGTGCCGTCGTTCGACGTCCTGCTGGCCGGGATCGGCCCCGAGGGGCACGTGGCGTCGCTCTTCCCCGGCATGCCGGCGCTGTACGACGAACGGCCCGTGGTCGCGGTGCACGGCGCGCCCAAGCCGCCGCCGCTGCGGCTGTCCCTCACGCTGCCGTCGATCAGGGCCGCGCGCGAGGTCTGGATGATCGCGGCCGGCCCGGAGAAGGCCGGCGCGGCCCGGCTGGCGCTTTCCGACGGCGGTCCGGTCCAGGTGCCCGCGGCCGGGGCGCGGGGCAGGCGGCGCACCCTGGTGCTGATCGACCGCGCCGCGGCCGCGGGCCTGCCCGCCGACCTCGGCCGGCCCGGCTGGTGACGTGCCGCTCGCGGCGCGGCGGGGGGTCCCGGGCCATCGGGGTCCGGGGTGTCCCCGGACTGCGCCGTGCCCCGGGCAGGCACATCCGGGCTCGCCCGTTCAGGCCAGGAAACCGCGGAGCAGGGCCTCCGTCCCCTCCAGGTGCTCGGTGACCGCGCTCGTCGCGGCCGCCGGGTCTCCGGCGAGGATGGCGGCCGCGATCGCGGCGTGCTGCGGCGCCGTGTGCTCGATGTTGCGCCACAGCACGGGGATGGCGTCGAGCAGGTCGTTCAGCCGCATCCTCGCGTCCGTGCTCGCCGCGGCGAGCAGCACCGACCCACTGAGGTCGGCGATCGCGAGGTGGAAGAGGGTGTCGAGCCGCCGGTAGTCCTCCGGCCGCGCCACCGTGAGATCAGCGAGCCGGGCGCGAAGGGCCGGCCCGATCCGGTCGCGTGCACCGTGGTCGCGGACCTGGGCCGCGAGGACCTGGGCGGCGCCGATCTCCACCGCCATCCGGAACGTGAGCGCGTCGGCGAGCTGCTCGCCCTCCTCCCGCATGAGCCTGCGCAGCTCCCCTACGCTCTGCCGGGCGGGCTGGCAGGTGACGAACGTGCCGCCGAACCTGCCCCGGCGTGACTCCACGTATCCCGCCTGCCGCAGCGCGCGAATCGCCTCGCGGAGCGTGATGCGGCTGACCCCGAGCTGGGTGGCGAGCTCCCGTTCGGCGGGAAACCGCTCCCCCGGCCTGACGAAGCCCAGCTTGATCGCGGTGAGCAGGCGTTCGACCGTCTCCTCGAACGCGTTCACCGCCCGTACCGGCCGGAGCACGGCGGTCAGGCCGGAGCCCGCTGTCATGTGATCACACTCCGACGTTTCACACACGCTTTACGGCTAGGTCTTGACACGGGCAAGGATGTACTCACCAATGGTCAGTTATTAAACCATTGAGGTCCGCGTCGTGGCCTGAGCAAGGTGGCCAAGGACGTTGACCAGGGCGGGGAAGCCGCGGACGTGGAGGTGCACATGGCGGTCAACGAAGAGACTACCGCCCCCGGTGTCGGCCGGGACGAGGCGAAGCTGCACGAGCTTGGCTACGCTCAGGAACTGCGCAGGCGCATGTCGGGGTTCTCGAACTTCGCGGTCTCGTTCACGATCATCTCGATCCTGTCCGGCTGCCTGACCCTGTACGGCTACGGCATGAAAACCGGCGGCCCGGCGCTGATCACCTGGGGCTGGCCGCTGGTCGGGGTCATGACGCTGTTCGTGGGCCTGGCCATGGCCGAGGTCTGTTCCAGCTTCCCGACCGCGGGCGGCCTGTACTACTGGGCCGCCAAGCTGGCGCCGCGGAACTCCGCGGCCTGGTCGTGGTTCACCGGCTGGTTCAACTTTCTGGGTCAGGTCGCGGTCACCGCGGGCATCGACTTCGGCGCGGCGTTCTTCATCAACGCACTGCTCGACCTGCAGTTCAGCTTCGCCGCCACGCCCGGCCACACGATTTTGATCTTCGGCCTGGTGCTGCTGGTGCACGGGCTCGTCAACCAGTTCGGTGTGCGGCTCGTCGCGCTGCTCAACGACATCAGCGTGTGGTGGCACATCGCCGGCGTCCTGATCATCGTCGGGGTGCTCGTGTTCAAGCCGGCTCAGCACCAGAGCGCGTCCTTCGTGTTCGGCCACTTCGTCAACAACACCGGCTGGCATTCCACCTTCTATGTGGCCCTGCTCGGCCTGCTGCTGGCTCAGTACACCTTCACCGGATACGACGCGTCCGCGCACATGACGGAGGAGACCCGCCAAGCCGACCGCGCCGGGCCCCGCGGGATCGTCGCCTCGATCCTGGTCTCGCTCGTGGCCGGCTGGATACTGCTCATCGGCGTGACGTTCGCGATCCAGAACTACGGCAAGGAAGTCGGGTCCGCCACCGGCGTGCCGCCCGCGCAGATCTTCATCGACGCCGTCGGCCTCACGCTCGGCAAGCTGCTGCTGCTGATCGCGATCGGCGCGCAGCTGTTCTGCGGCATGTCGTCGGTGACGGCGAACTCCCGGATGATCTACGCGTTCTCCCGCGACGGCGCGCTGCCCGCGTCGAGCTTCTGGCACCGGGTGAACAAGCGGACCAGGACGCCGACCAACGCGATCTGGCTCGCGGCCGTGGCCGCGTTCCTGCTCGGCCTGCCCTACCTGTGGAACGCCACCGCGTACGCGGCCGTCACCTCGATCGCGGTGATCGGCCTGTACATCGCCTACGTGACCCCGACCTTCCTACGGCTGCGCCAGGGCGAGAACTTCATCCCCGGCCCGTGGCAGCTCGGCCGGTGGAGCCGGCCGGTCGGCATCATCGCGGTCGTCTGGGTGATATTCATCACGATCTTGTTCATGCTGCCCACCGCGAACCCGATCACGTGGAGCAACTTCAACTACACCGTGGTCGCGGTCGTTGTGGTGCTCGGCTTCGCGGGCATCTGGTGGCTGGTATCGGCGCGTAAGTGGTTCATCGGCCCGCGGGTTCAGGGCAGCGCCGAACAGCTGGCCGCCATCGAGGCGGAGCTCCGGGCCGTCAAGTGAGCCGACCGGCGCGGGAAACGGCCGCGGGGTCCGCGCCGCCGGGGTCAGGCGGGCCCCACGTGGATGGCGCCGCGGACGGTGCCGCGGACGGTGCCGCGCCGCCCCGGCCCGCCGCCACCCAGGAAGCCGTGCTCACGCTGGAGCAGTTGCGGGCCGACGCGTCGCGCGGCCTCGTCGACACGGTGGTACTCGCCTTCACCGACATGCAGGGCAGGCTGCAGGGCAAGCGCCTGTCCGCCAGGTACTTCCTCGGCCAGGTGGCCGGCCACCACGCCGAGGCGTGCAACTACCTGCTCGCGGTGGATGTCGAGATGAACACGGTGCCCGGGTACACGATGTCCTCATGGGAGCGCGGCTACGGCGACTTCGTGCTCATGCCCGATCTCGGCACGCTGCGCCGGGTGCCGTGGCATCCCGCGACCGCGCTTGTCCTCGCGGATCTCACCTGGCACGACGGCAGTCCCGTCACCGCCTCACCCCGTCAGATCCTCGCGAATCAGACCGAACGGCTCACGCAGCGTGGCTGGACCGCGCTTGCTGGCACCGAGCTTGAGCTGATCGTGTTCCGCGACAGCTACGAGCAGGCGAGCGCGCTCGGCTACCGCGGGCTGACGCCGGCCAACGACTACAACGTGGATTACTCGATTCTGGGCACGGCCAGGATCGAGCCGCTGCTGCGCCGGATCCGTAACGAGATGGCGGGCGCGGGAATGTATGTGGAGTCGGCCAAGGGCGAGTGCAACCTCGGCCAGCACGAGATCGGGTTCATGTACGCGGACGCGCTCACCACGTGCGACAACCATTCCATCTACAAGACCGGCGCCAAGGAGATCGCCGCGCAGGAGGGCATGAGCATCACCTTCATGGCCAAGCCGAACGAGCGCGAGGGCAACTCCTGTCACATCCACCTGTCGCTGCGCGGCGCCGACGGCGCGGCGCTGCTGGCCGGCGACCGGCCGTACGGGCTGTCCAAGCTCGGCGAGCACTTCCTGGCCGGGCAGCTTGCCGCCCTGCCCGAGCTGACCCTCTGCTACGCGCCGAACATCAACTCCTTCAAGCGCTACGCGGCCACGAGTTTCGCCCCGACCGCCATCGCCTGGGGCCCGGACAACCGGACCTGCGCGATGCGCCTGGTCGGCCGCGGCGGCGCACTGCGGGTGGAGAACAGGGTGCCGGGCGGCGACGTGAACCCCTACCTCGCGCTCGCCGCGATGATCGCCGCCGGGCTGCACGGAATCGACAGCGAACTGCCGCTCGGACCCGCCACCGCCGGCAACGCCTACACGTCGAGCGGTCCGCAGATACCCGACAACCTCCGCGACGCGCTGACCGCATGGGAGGACAGCGACCTGGCCCGCCAGGCGTTCGGGAGCGATGTGGTGGCACACTACGCGAACTACGCGCGGACCGAGCTGGCCGCCTACGGTGCCGCGGTAACCGACTGGGAGCTGCGCCGCGGCTTCGAACGGCTCTAGGGCGCCATGACCGAACTGACGATCATCAACCCGGCCACCGAGGAGATCGCCGCGACCGTGTCGGCCGCGGCGGCGGCGGAAGCCGACGCTGCCGTCGCGCGGGCCCACGCGGCCTGGCCGGCGTGGCGCCGCGCCGCGCCGGCCGACCGCGCCGCCCTGCTGCGCCGTTTCGCGGCCGCGGTGGACAGCGCGGGCGAGGAGCTCGCCGCCCTCGAGGTGCGCGAGGCCGGGCATCCCGTGCGGCAGGCGCGGTGGGAGGCGGGACAGGTACGCGACGTCTTGCAGTACTACTCCGCGGCGCCGGAGCGCCTGTTCGGGCGGCAGATCCCCGTTCCCGGTGGCCTGGACGTGACGTTCTGCGGGCCGGTCGGTGTGACCGCGGTGATCGTGCCGTGGAACTTCCCGATGCCGATCATGTCCTGGGGCCTCGCGCCCGCCCTCGCCGCGGGCAATCCGGTCATCGTCAAGCCCGACGCTGTGCGTACCGAGGAGTGATGAACGAGATGCTGCGGCTGGAAGGTCGGGTCGCCATCGTTACCGGGGCCGGCAGCGGGATCGGGCTGGCCAGCTCCATACGGCTCGCGGCCGAGGGCGCGACGGTGGTAGCCGTCGACGTGGACGCCGACAGCGGCCAGGAGGCAGCCGGCCAGACGGGCGGGCTCTTCGTGCACGCCGACGTCACGAGCGAGGACGACGTCCGGCGGATGTGCGAGACGGCTGACCGTGCGTTCGGCCGGATCGACATCGCCTTCAACAACGCGGGGATCTCTCCCCGGGCGGACGGTTCCGTGCTCGACACCGGGCTCGGCACCTGGCGGCAGGTCCAGGAGGCGAATCTGACCTCGGTCTTCCTGTGCTGCAAGCACGTGATCCCCTACATGCTGAGGCGCGGCAGCGGGTCGGTCATCAACACCGCGTCGTTCGTCGCCCTGATGGGCGCCGCGACCTCACAGATCGCCTACACCGCCTCCAAGGGCGGCGTGCTCGCACTCAGCCGCGAGCTCGGCGTCCAGTTCGCGCGCAGCGGTGTCCGCGTCAACGCACTGTGCCCCGGTCCGGTGCACACTCCGCTGCTCACCGAGCTGTTCGCCGCCGACCCGGAGCAGGCCGCACGGCGGATGGTGCACGTGCCCGCCGGCCGGTTCGCGACGGCGGACGAGATCGCGGCCGCGGTCGCGTTCCTGGCCAGCGACGATGCGTCCTTCGTCACGGCGACGAGCCTTACCGTCGACGGCGGCATCACCGCCGCGTACGTGACTCCGGTGTGATGGCGCCGTTGGCGCTTCGCCGGTTTGATGATCAGGTGTGATGGCATATGACTGATTCGCTGACCGCCAGGGCCGCAGCGCCGCCCGTGATCGGGATCAGCGCCTACGCGGAGCCCGCACAGTGGGCCGGCTGGCACGAGCACGCCACCTTGGTACCGCACGCGTACGTGGACCGGGTGGCCGCCGCGGGCTGCGTGCCCGTGGTACTGCCGCCGGTGCCCGGCGTTGAGCAGGTAGCCGGCCGGCTCGACGGCCTGCTGCTCACTGGCGGCGGCGATGTCGATCCGGGGCTCCACGCGACGCGGCGGCACCCGCGGACGGCACGGGTGTACCCGGAGCGTGACGCCGCCGAACTCGCCTTGCTGCGCGCCGCCTTCGGCGCCGGTCTGCCGGTTCTTGGTATCTGCCGGGGCCTGCAGGTGCTCAATGTCGTCCGGGGCGGCACGCTGGTCCAGCACCTGCCCGAACATGTCGGCCACGACGGGCACGCCCCCGGGCCCACGGCGTACGGGACGCGGGCGGTCAAGGCCGCACCGGGCAGCCGCGTCGCGGAGATCCTCGGCCGGGACGCGCTCAGCGTGCCCTGCCACCACCATCAGGCGGTCGAGCGGCTCGGCGCGGGGCTCACGGCTACCGCCTGGTCGGACGACGGGGTGATCGAGGCGGTCGAGCTTGACGGGCACCCGTTCGTGATCGCCGTGCAGTGGCACCCGGAGGTGAGCGAGGACCGCAACCTGTTCCGCGCGCTCGCCGATGCCGCCCGCGCCCGTAGCTGGAGGTCTAGCGGTCTACCGGTCTAGCGGTCTACCGGTCTAGCGGTCTAGCGGTCTAGCGGAACGGGCCGCGCCCGCGGCCGCGGGTGTACATGCCCCGCCGCAGGAAGATGAAGGCCGCTATCAGCAGCCAGACCGGCAAAAATAGCAGGCCGTGGTGATCGTGGGGACCCCCCTCGTCCAGGCCGCCCCAGGTGATGGAGGCGAGCACGGTCCCGGCGACCAGCAGGGGCACGAGCGGCACGAACCGCATCGGCAACCAGGTCAGGGGCCGCTGTGGGCGCGGTCGCTGATCCGTGGCCGAGTTCTGTGCGGCCACCAGGTCAGAACCGAGCCGGACGCCGGGCGGCAGGTCGCCGGTCAGATCGAGGAGGTCGCCCCAGGTCTTCGCCGCGTAAGCGGCGGCCATCCGCTCGTCGAACTCATCGAGCGTCAGCCGGCCCTCGGCGTGCTGGGTGCGGAGAAACTCGACGACCTGCTCCCTGTCGTGATCCGACGCGCGGATCGCACGGTCAGTCGTCATCGGTCGGTCCTCCTCACCGGGGTGTCGCTGTATCACCCATTGTGCGCCCGCATCGCCGCGCCCGCGTCCACCCAGGGGATGCTTCCGGCCTACTCCCCGCGGAGCAGGCCGGAAGCTGGCAACCTGGATCACGGGCCGCGTCATGGCGCCGTCAGGGTGCAGCCGCTGTCGAAGTTGCTCCACAGCGGCTGAACCGCGAAGGACCCGGTCGACAGTAATGGACACCTGCGGCCGCGCAGTCGGGTCGGCGCGGCCGCGCTGACCGCCGGCCAGCGGGCGTCAGGCGCACGGGCCGGGGCGTGCGGGTTACGCGCGGCGCATTCTGCCAGGCATTCGGCGTTCGCGAATGAAGTATCGAAAGTTACTGTCTGGACACCGCACCGCAGTTGTTGGCAGAGTTACTCTCGAATCAGGTCTTCCAGCCGGTTCTGTTGAGCCTTCGCAAGCTGAAGGAAGGTCAACCTGATGGGCCCGGACCGCACTCGTCTCGCCGCGCCACCCGGCATGCATGCGCAGTGCCGGCCGGTGCCCGCGTGCCGGTGTCTGGTGTCCCCTCCGGGCCGTCCCATCCCGGCACCGCCGCGGCTTCGCATCCGAAGCCGGGCCGCGCCACGACCCG
>DATFVJ010000197.1:0-9889 GCA_035260365.1 Streptosporangiaceae bacterium | reverse complement strand
CCCTTCGTGGGTGTCCTGGCCGCGGGTCCCGTGGCGCTGGCCGCGGTGCGTGCCTTGGCCGTCGGCTTGGTGATCGACGTCACCGTAGCGGCCTCGGTGGCCGGCTCGGCGCGGGCGGTCGCGGCCGGCTTGACGGCCGTAGGCCTCCGCGCGGTGACCGTGGCCGCGTCGTGCGTGTCGGCGCCGGTACCCTGGGGGCCCTTGATCCTGCGGCGTACCCGGTCAGACAGGAGCAGCGCCTGACCGATGCCGGCGAATACGGCGCGTAGCGCGTGCGCAGGCGCCTCTTTCACGCGTTCAGGAACGTTCGGAATGCGCGTCATCTGATCTCTCCCTTCGGCGTGGTGCTGGGCTCCAAGCCTGCCGGACGCCGGATTCAGGGGCAATGCCGCGGTAACTGCGGGTGGGCCACGTCCTACCCAGGATAGAGAGGCGGCGCATCGGTGCGGGTCCGGACCTGCGGGCCGCAGGGTCCCCGTACCATGGGGGACATGCCCGGACGTGTCCTGCTCGCCAAACCCCGCGGTTACTGCGCGGGCGTCGATCGCGCGGTCCAGACTGTCGAGAAGGCGCTGGAGCGTTACGGCGCCCCGGTGTACGTGCGTAAGCAGATCGTGCACAACATGCACGTCGTCCGCTCACTCGAGGAGCGGGGGGCGATCTTCGTCGAGGAGACGGACGAGGTTCCGAGCGGCGCGGTCGTGGTGTTCTCCGCGCACGGGGTGGCGCCCCAGGTGCACGAGGACGCCAAGCGGCGCGGCCTGCATACCATCGATGCGACCTGCCCCCTCGTCTCGAAGGTGCACAACGAGGCCAGGCGCTTCGCCGCGCAGGACTACGACATCCTGCTCATCGGGCACGAGGGGCACGAGGAGGTCGTCGGCACCACCGGTGAGGCGCCGTCCAACATCCGCCTCGTCGGCGGCCCGGACGAGGCGTCCGACGTCGAGGTGCGCGACCCCGCCCGGGTGGCGTGGCTATCCCAGACAACACTCTCCGTGGACGAGACCAACGAGACCGTGCGCGCCCTTCGTGCGCGGTTCCCGCTGCTCGCCGACCCGCCGAGCGACGACATCTGCTACGCGACGCAGAACCGCCAGGCGGCGGTCAAGCAGATTGCCCGCGACTCCGACGTCATGTTCGTGGTGGGTTCGCGGAACTCGTCCAATTCGGTGCGGCTTGTCGAGGTGGCGCTCGACGCCGGCGCGACGGCCGCGTACCTGGTCGAAGACGCCGCGGCCATCGACTCGAAGTGGCTGGAGAACATCAATGTGGTTGGTGTGACCAGCGGGGCGTCAGTGCCCGAGGACCTGGTGGGCGGGGTGCTCGGCCATCTGGCTGACCTCGGGTTCACCGCGGTCGAAGAGGTCGAAGCCGTCGAGGAGGATCTCGTCTTCGCGCTGCCGCGCGAGTTGCGCCGCTGAATCCGGTGGGCCACCGAGCCGGTGGGGCCGCTGAGCCGGTGGCACGCCGATCCGGGTTACCGCACCTCCGTCGCGTAGACGACGACGTTGCTCAGGTAGGACTTCAGCCCGGGATCGAAGATCCCGCCGCAGCTGATCAGCCGCAGTTCGCGATCGGGTGTCGGGCCGTAGACAGCGGCCGTGGGGAACCTGCTCTTGAGATACCAGCGCACCGCGTCGACGCGGAACACCGCGAGCGTGCCACCCACCTGTCGTACGTACAGGCGCTCGCCGGGGCGCATGCGCCCGAGCCGGTAGAAGACCGCCGGCCCGGTGCGCGAGTCGATGTGGCCGAGAATGATCGACGAGCCGATCGCGCCAGGGCGTGGGCTGCCGGTGAACCAGCCCGCGACCGCGGGGTCGGGCGGCACCTGGATGGTGTCGCCCGCGGTCATGGCCAGACTGACCAGCCGCGTGCTGACGCCGATGGCGGGAATGATGAGCGCAACGGGACGCGGCGTCCGGTGCCCGGCGGACGGGCTGGCCAGCGCGGCTACCGGGCCGGTCGGGATGGGCACGAACGCGGCGTGCGTGGACCGCGGCTCCGCCGTTGCGGGGCCGCGGCCCAGGAGCACCAGGCCGGCCAGGCCGACCGCGACAGCGACGAGGCCAGCGAGCACCGCTGCCACTGTCGCCGGCCGGCCTGCCAGCGACTTGATCACGGCAAGCGGGCCACGCTGCCACGGATCCGGCGCAGCCGCGCCACGCCCGCCAGTGCGAGCAGCGCGCCGCCCGCCACGCTGGCCAGGCTCACGAGCCACAGCACGCGGGACGCGCCAGGCGCGCGAGGAGCGGTCCCACCCAGTCCGGTCGCGGCACCGCCGGCTGGCAGGACATGGCTGCCCGCCGCGTCCTCGAGGGCGTCGACCTTCAGTCCACCGGCCGTGTCGAGCACGACCAGCGTGTGGATGGTGTCGGGGGACAGCGTGACACTCTGCGCGGCGCTGTCGCTCCCGCCGGTCACGCGCACGGTCTGGTCACCGGGGGAGACGGGGCGGTAACCGGTGACGCTGGAGAAGGTCAGCTGGTTCGCGAGCACGGACGTGCCATAGGTCACCGTCACCTTGTGGTCCTGCAGCGACGCCTGGATGACGCGCACAAGCGCCTTGCCCGGAGGTGACGTCAGCTTGTCCTGCAGGACCTGCAGCCGAAGTCCTGACGCCGGTCCAAGGCCGGCCACCGTGTAGGCGGCGCCAGGGGCGACTTTGACGCTGGTAGACAGGATCGGCGAGGTGGACGAGGCAGCGCCCGCCGGGCGCATGGCGACGGTGTAGTAACCGCTCTGGAACGACATGTAGGGCGAGACGTCGCCATAGCCAACGCCCTTGAGCACGAGGGGTGCCATCTTGCTGTTGAACGAGTAGAGGTAGACGTCAACCTTGGGGGCGTTGGGCGACAGGTGAGCAGCCCGGACCCAGCCGACGCTCCCTGCCGATGCGGTGGAGGGTGCCGCGAACGCAGTGGAGGGTGCAGCCGTGAACAGGCCGACCGCGGACCAGAAAACGGCGAGCGGCAGGGCCAGCCGGAGCACCTTGCGCGGCAGTTTCATGCTTCCTCATTTCTCTTGCGATGGCCGCTCTCCCCAGCCGGTCCGATCGCATGTCATCTAGGGGCCATATATCGATCACGGGGTCACGCGTGCGAGCCGAGCAGCCCGAGCGGGCTTGGCGCGCCGAAGTCGATGCGGAGGATGGTCCGGCCGGCGGCCGGCGGCAGCACCTGTAGGCGCAGTGGGCGATAGGGAGGCAACTGTGCCTGCAGGAACGCCTGAATCTGCGGCAGATCGGCCGCGCTTTGCGCGCCGGTTGCCGTTATGTCCACGGAGCGCAACGGGATGTCCGGGCTGGCGCCGGGAGCCGGGGTGCCGAACGCCGTGATGTTCAGCGGGTACTTCGCGGCGAGCGCCGCGAGCATGATGAGAAGCCGCGAATCCACCTGGCCGCTTGCGAGCTCCCGCGCGGCCGCGGGCCCGGCGTTGATCAGCCGGTTTCGCAGCAACTGCCCACCGGCGGCCCGCCGGGCCAGGCGGTCCGAGCCGAGCGCGGCCTGGTAGGCCGCCGCCCCGTCCGGCGCGATCGCGCGGACGTCGATACGCGCGGCGCCCGTTCCGAAGCTGGCGATGACTTCCGGCGCGTACACGCTCGCCAGCCGGCCACCGAACTGACTGCGCACCGCCTCCGTCGCCACGACGACGTCCGACCCGAGTGGATCCGACGCGCTCGCCTGCAGTGTGAGCAGGTTCTGCGCGGCGAGACCCTGCCCCTCCAGCGCGGTGCACATCACCGGGTCGCAGGCCACGATCACGTTCCGGCTTACCTGGCTGGCGACCCAGGCCGCGGTCTGGCGGCGAACGCCGGCGATCGTACCGAACTGGCCGGCGCCCTGGCTCGACGCTGTCCCGGCCCGGTTGGGTGCGGTGGCGTGCCGCGGCAGCGCGACGACCAGCCCGCTTGCCACCGCGATGGCGATGGCGAAGACGATCACGCCCACCATGAGCCCGCGCTGACTCGCGGGCTCGCCGTCACCGCGTGGGCGGCGCCCCAGCCTCAGCCGGATGGTGGTGGCAATGACGTGTGCCCACGACGGCGTGGCCGGCCGGGCACCGGGTTCCGGCCCGGCGGCCGCGCCGATGGCTTGCCCCGCGCCCATGGCGGGGCCCGCGCCGGTAGTTCCCCCCGCCCTGGTGACCACTGGCGCCTCGCCCGGTGGGGCTCCGCCGGCCCTTCCGGGAGGCGCGCCGGCCCTTCCGGGAGGCGCGCCGACGGCGCCGGCGCCCTCGCCTGATTCTGTCTCATCGGAGTCCGGGGCGGAGAGGTCACGGCCGGCCATGCGAAGCAAACCAGCTACCGTCGATGGCGGAATCTGGTCCCTGAGCGCCTGCCGGCGCGCCACCGTGCGGTTGCTCTCCTGGCCCATCGAATGACCCCCCGGGGCGCGTTAATACCGGGGTCGCACCCCCAGTGAACAGGGCAGCACACGTTGGCCTGCTTTTCAACCGTAAAAGACCAATTGCGACTAATCAGTTACGTGATCGCCGCAGCGTACGGGCGGGGCGGCCGGAACTCGCCGAGGGCTGGAAGCCCGGTATTTCCTGGTTTATCCCCGCGTATCCCCGCGCAGTGACTCGCGCAGCGCGCGCACATTACCGGCGACGCCGCGGGCAAGCGCGATGATCGTGCCCGCCGCGGTACCGGCGAAGAGCCACGGCGCGACGTTGCCGAGGGTCACGAGGGTCCCGGAGGCGACGGAAAGCACCCCGCCGCTTGCCGTGATGCCCTGCACGAACGCAACAGCCACGGCAAGCAGCATCGGCGGCGTCACGACCAGAGGCAGCAGTTGACTGCGCCGCACCGCGCACGCGGCGAAGACACATGCTGCCGCGTACGAGAGCCCGGCCAGGACGCCGACGTGGGACACGGTGGCGGTGAACGTGCCGGCGAACGAGATCGTGAAGACGGCGAGCATGCCCCCGCGTGCGGTCAGCCGTGCGGGCGGGTTCCTGGCCACATCACCGGCCACGCCCGGGGCCCTCGCGCCGCGCGCGTCACCGCCTGCCCCGCCGGCCGCGCCCTCCGGCGCGCTACCGAACGCGCCACCGAACGCGCTACCGGGCGCGGCGCCCGACGCGCGCCGTGACGGCACCGCCTCCGCTGGTGCGGCCGCGCTGATCGGGCCGCTCCATGACTTCGGCATCCGGTTCGTGGGCACGTTCCTCCTCCCCGCGGCAGTCATAGCCATACCCGGTGAGCCGCCGCCGATATCGCAGGTGCGGCGGTGCCGCGCCACCCGCGCCGCATCCCGCCGGGCTCGCGGCTCATCCCGCGGCCCCGGCGCGCCGGGATGGGGCGAGCAGCCCGCCCGGCGTGTCCGTGCGAAGCCCCGTGACGAGCGCGGGGCCCGATTCCGTCACGAGCGCGGGGCCCGATTCCGTCACGAGTTCAGGTGCCGAGATTGACCGCGCGGTCTCCTCGACCGGCTGCGGCGGCGCAAGCTCGCCCTCCACGACGCCGAGCTGGTTGAGCTTGCGTGCGCTCACGAGCACCCGGTTCTCCAGCGAGCCGACCGCCTGGTTGTAGGTCGAGACCGCGTTGGTCAGTGCCCGGCCGAGCCTGTCCACGTGCTTGCCCATCCCGCCGATCCGGTCGTAGAGCTCTCTGCCCAGGTCGAACACGGCGCGGGCGTTGTCGGAGAGCGCGGCCTGCTGCCAGGCGTAGTGAGCCGTCCGCAGCATCGTCACCAACGTGGTCGGCGTCGCGATGTGCACCCTGCGCGCCATCGCGTGTTCGAGCAGGCCCGGGTCGTGTTCGAGCGCGGGCGCGAGGAAGGCTTCGCCGGGGATGAAAAGCACCACGAATTCTGGTGACGGGCTGATGGACGTCCAGTACGCCTTGGCGGCGAGCCGGTCGACATGTTCCTTGAGATGGCGGGCGTGCGCGGCGAGCCGTGCGTTCCTTACGCTCTCGTCCTTCGCCTCCGCCGCCTCTAGGTAAGCGGCGAGCGACACCTTGGAGTCCACGACGATGTTCTTGCCGCCGGTCAGGCGGATGACAAGGTCCGGGCGCTGCGCGCCGTCCGCCGTCGTGACGGCGACCTGCTCGTCGAAGTCACACCGTGCGGTCATGCCCGCCAGTTCCACGACCCGGCGCAGCTGCAGCTCACCCCAGCGGCCACGCGCCTCCGGCCGGCGCAGCGCGGTCACCAGCGCCTGGGTCTGCTCGCGCAACTGGTCCGAGCTTGCCCGCGCGACGTCGACCTGCTTGGCCAGCTCGGCGTGCGATTCGCGGCGCGCCGCGTCCGACTCGCGAAGCTGGGTCTCCACCCGGGCCAGGGTGTCCTTGAGCGGGGCGACGAGGTGCTCGACCGCGGCGCGCCTCGTCTCGAGGTCGCTGGTGGCCCGGACACCGAACGCCCGCATCTGTATCTCGGCGAGTTCGAGGAACCTGCGGCTGTTGGCGTCGAGCGCCTCGGTGGAAAGCGCGCGTATCCGCTCGGCCAGCTGGCCCTCGACAAGCTCGGCCTTCTCCCGTGCCGCCTGCTCGACCAGCGTTGTCTTCTCTTCTGCGGCTCGCACCTGCGCGGAAAGGCTCGCGGCCTCCGCGGCCTGGCGGCCACGGGCGACCAGGAAACCGATCGCCGCTCCCGCGGCGGCGCCAAGCACGAGCCCGGCAAACAGCGAGATCGCGTCCATGCTTCGCAATGGTGTCAGCAGGGGGTGACAGGGTGCGGCCGGACACGCCAGGCACGCTCGGATTCGTCTAGCCGGGTAACGGTTCGTAGACTCCCGCGAGTGAGCTTGTCGATTGGGATCACCGGCCTGCCCAATGTGGGCAAATCAACCCTATTCAACGCGCTGACCAGGGCAGGCGCGCTGGCCTCCAACTATCCATTCGCGACCATCGAGCCGAACGTGGGGGTCGTGGGTGTGCCCGATCCGCGGCTCGCCGAGCTGGCCCGCCTTTACAACTCGGCTCGTATCGTGCCCGCCGCGGTGCGGTTCGTGGATATCGCCGGGCTGGTCCGCGGCGCTTCGCAGGGCCAGGGCCTGGGTAATCAGTTCCTCGCGCACATCAGGGAAACGGACGCGATCTGCCAGGTGGTCCGCGTGTTCACCAGCGCTGACGTCACGCACGTCGATGGCGAGGTCAGCCCGCAGCGCGACGTCGAGACGGTCAACACCGAACTGATCCTCGCCGACCTGCAAACACTGGAGAAGGCACTGCCGCGGCTCGCCAAAGAAGCCAAAACCCATAAAGATCCGCAACGGCTGCGCGCGGTAGAAGCCGCGTCCCGCGCTGCGGAGATCCTGGACGCCGGCCAGCCGCTGCACGCCCGGGCGGCCGCAGCCGAGATTCGGCTGGCCGACCTCGACGACCTTCATCTGCTGACCGCCAAGCCGTTCATCTACGTTTTCAACCTCGACGACAGCGAGCTCGCCGACAGCCGCCTGCGGCAGCGCCTGACCGAGTTCGTCGCGCCGTCGCCTGCCGTGTTCCTCGACGCCAGGATCGAGGCCGAGCTGGCGGAACTGCCTGACGAGGACGCGGCCGAGCTGCTCGCCGAGATGGGGCAGGACGAGCCGGGTCTCGCGCAGCTCGCGCGCGCGGGCTTCGGCGCGCTCGGCCTGCGGACGTTTCTCACCGCCGGACCGAAGGAGGCCCGGGCCTGGACGATCAAGGCCGGCGCGACGGCACCCGAGGCCGCGGGCGTGATCCACACCGATTTCCAGCGCGGTTTCATCAAGGCCGAGGTCGTTTCCTACGCGGATCTCATGGCGGCAGGCTCCCTCGCCGCGGCGCGTGCGGCGGGAAAGGCGCGCATCGAAGGGAAGGACTACCTGATGCGAGACGGTGACGTTGTGGAGTTCCGGTTCAACGTGTGAGCGGTGATGACTCTGTCCGATATTACGTAGCGCAGTCGAGGGGGGACGAAGCAGTGGCCTTCCAGCTAGCGCGGGACACGCCGGGGCCGCTGGGAGAATAGACGTCCACTACTGGGGTCTTATGCCTCACAATGGACGACAGGACCGGCACGATCGACGTCGGCCGGTAACTGCTGCACCCGGGATTGCCAGGCAGAACTCGGAGGTGCGATGGCTCGCAGGTCGACCGTCGAACGCGGTCCGCAGCCGGCTGTGCGCGGCGACAGGTCCGCGGCGGCGGGCGAGCCTGATGGCCCGGCCGGGGCGCCACGAGGCTCCTTGGGCGGCTGGCGCGGTGCGGGTGGGCGCTGGGGGGTGTGGATCGGCCGGGCCATCTTGTGGGCGGTACTGATCGTCGTCGTGGTGAATGGCGTGCGCGCGATCTTCCTCCGCGTGACACAGCCGCCGAGCCCGGCGAGCACATCGGCGCAGCAGCCGAGCCAGTCGAGCGGTTTCCCCGCGAGCCTGGCCCAGGCTTTTGCGCTGCAGTTCGGCCAGATCTACCTGAATTTCGACCCCGCGCACGCGGATCTGCGCGCGCAGCAGCTTGCCGCGTTCATCCCCTCGGGCACCGGGCAGGAGTTTGGCTGGAACGGCGCGGGCCGGATGCAGTTGCAGTCCGAGCAGGTCGCGGGGATAAACGTGCAAGACGCGCACAACGCGCTTGTACAGCTGCTCGTGCGGATGAATGGGCAGCTAATGGAACTCTCGGTGCCGATCTATGCGGCGTCGGGCGGAATGGTCGTCTCCGGTGAGCCCGCGCTGCTCCCGCCGCCCGCCCCGGTCAACCCGCCGTCCGCCCAGTCGGCAGGCAGCCCGGATCTGGCCACCCAGAACGAATTCCAGAGCAGCATCCTGCCCGCGTTCCTTACGGCGTACGCGGCGGGTGACACCGCGACGCTCAGCAGGTACCTCGCCAAGGGTTTCTCCATCACCGGGCTCGGCGGTGTGGTGAGCTATAACTCCATCCAGAGTCTTACGGTCCCGCAGGGAGGTTCGAGGCGGGACATTACCGTTACGGTTCGCTGGCAGCTTCCGAGTCAAGGGGGGACTGCGCAGGCCACGCTGGACGTGACCTACGAGATGACGTGGATATACCAGAGCGGCACCTGGTCCGTAGAAACCGTCACGGGCTCGACCCGGCAGGCGGGGCAGACGTGATGGCAAGACACGTGTGCGCGGAGCGGCTCACTGTCGGCGGCTGCATCTCCCCGGACGTCTCACCTGCCCCGGAAAGAGTAAGTTGATGTTGTTCCACCATTTCGTCACGGCTGCGGGCACGCTGAACTCTAAGGGTCTCGTGACATACCTGCAGCAGCTGTTCGGCCCGCTGTTCCTCGGGATCGTCGGGATCGTCGCGCTCTTCTTCCTGTTCACCAGGGAGATCACCAGGTTTGTACAGTTCCTCGTCCTCGCAATAGGGATCGCTGTCATCTTCTACACGCCGAGCATCGTGCAGACGCTCGCCACCGGCATCGCCAACGCACTCGGCGTCCACTAAGGCGCCCGCCAAGGCGGAAGGAGAGCACCCGCGTGGACCTCCCCACGTACACCAACATCTGGCGCATCGAGAAACGGCTCTACAAGATCTATGATCTTCGGCTGCCAATACCGCTGCCCATTGGCCAGATTGTGGTGTTCGTGGCTATTACAGTGCCGTATGTTACGGCGCTGACGTTGATCGGCCTGCCGTTTGACCACCGCCTGTTCTGGCTCTACATCCTGCCGCCCGGCGTCGCGACGTGGCTCGCGACCAGGCCCGTGCTCGAGAACAAGCGCCTGCCCGAACTGCTGACCTCGCAGGTCCGTTACCTCGCCGAGCCGCGCATGTGGTGCCGGTTGATGCCGGCGGAAGAGGCGGACGAGATCGTGATCGTGGGCCGCGTCTGGAACCGCGCGCCCGCGCGGCAGTTGGCGTCGCAGACCGCGCCCGCCCGGCCGCCCGCCCGGCCGGCGGCCCGGCCGCCTGCCCGGTCGCCCGGGCCCGCCCGCCCGCCCGCGCCTGCCC
>DATFVJ010000196.1:0-21133 GCA_035260365.1 Streptosporangiaceae bacterium | reverse complement strand
CACGCCCGGACGGCGCCGTGCTGCCGTTCGCGCTCGATCTCGACCGGGCCGTGCAGCCGGGCCGGGACCAGCTCGTGGCCGCGATCCGCGCGGTCATGAAGTAGCTGGCCGGGGCTGCGCGGCGCGTACCAGACCGGCCCTTCCCGCTGCCCCTGCTGGGTGCCCTGGCAGACTGGCGCGGACATCGCCGCTTTTGAGGAGGCCCGAATGCTGCCGTGGTCGGCCGATCTTGCCGGGCGTATCGACCAGCAGGTGATCGCCAGCGAGGTGCTGCGGGGAAACCCGCTCGGGGATCCGGCCGAGCGCCCGGTGTGGGTGCAGCTGCCACCTGGTTACGACGACGATCCCGCGCGCCGCTTTCCTGCCGTCTACGTGCTGCAGGGCTACACCGGGTTCGTGACGATGTGGGCGAACAGGGCCGCGTACAGCCAGCCGTTCCCCGAACTCGCGGACGCGGTGTTCGCGAGCGGGCAGGCGCCGCCCGCGATCGTGGTCTACGTGGACGCGTGGACGGCGTACGGCGGGAGCCAGTTCGTCGACTCGCCGGGCACCGGGCGCTACCACACGTACCTGTGCGACGAGGTCGTGCCCTGGGTCGACGCCCGGTACCGTACGCTCACCAGCCGCGACCACCGTGCGATCAGCGGCAAGTCGAGCGGCGGCTTCGGTGCGATGATCACGCCGATGCTGCGGCCGGACCTTTTCTCCGCGCTGGCGACGCACGCAGGCGATTCGCTGTACGAGCTGGTCTACATCCCCGGTTTCGCCGCGGCCGTGCGGCACCTGCGCCGATACGACGCGGACATCATGCGGTGGTGGGCGGATTTCCGCTCCCGCCCGAACCGGCAGCGCGAAGGCGATCTTGACCTGCTGATGCTCCTCGGCATTTCGGCCTGCTTCTCCGCCAGCGACGACGGCGGGCCGCAACTGCCGATAGAACCGGACACGGGCGTGCTGCGCCAGGAAGTCTGGCAGCGCTGGCTGGACTGGGATCCGGTCCGGATGGTGCCGGTGTACGCCGAGGCGCTCCGCACGCTGCGCGCGGTCTGGATCGACGCGGGGACCAGCGACGACTACTTCCTCGACCTGGGCGCCACGGCGTTCAGAAAGGCGCTGGCCGAGGCCGGCGTGCGCGACGACGTTGTGCACTTCGAGCTGTTCGACGGCAAGCACGGCGGCATCGGTTACCGGTATCCCATGGCGCTGGCGTGGCTCTGCGAGCGCATCGCGCCCTGACGAGCGTGCTCAGCCCAGGTCGTCGAACTCCCCGTCCTTGACGCCGGCGATGAACGCACGCCACTCGGCTTCCGTGAAGGCGAGTACCGGCCCGTCCGGGTTCTTGGAGTCACGCATGAGGATCAGCCGGCCGGCGTCCGCCTTGTGGCTGGACACCGCAGCCGCGTCGTCGGTGACGGTGATCTCCACTGATTCCGTTTCGCCGGTGCTGCCGGTGGCGCTGCCATCCCGCCACGCCAGTTCAGACTCGTCCATCCCGTATACCCGCGCTTTCCTTGGCTGACCGCTGCACGTGGAGGCGGCCAGCTCGGCCGCGGGACTCCCTTCGCCCAGGAGTGTATAGGCGGCCGGCCCGGCCGGGGCTGGGTTCCCGCATGGCGGCCAGTACTGTGGCGGCTCGCCGGGGACACGGGTGGTCAGCGGGGGACGATCACATTGAGCGCGGCGGGCATCGCGCGGATGCGCAGCGGCGGGCGCACGGCGAGCAGTTCGCCGTCGCCGCCGGCCGGCATCGGCCGGTCAACGGTCACCGTGACCGCCGCGGCACGGTCCGTGCTCACCTGGGCCAGCGATACGTGTGAGCCGTGCCTGATCTTCAGCAGTACGCGGACGAACGCCACCTTCGGTGCGTGCCGCATCGCCACGATGTCGAGCACGCCGTCGGTGTGCAGGGCGCCGGGCGCGACCTTCATGCCCGCCCCGAAGTACGGTGTGTTGGCGACCACGACCGCGTAACCGCGGAATTCCGACGTGGCCCGCGCACCGTCGGGGCGGGTCGTCTCCACCCGGAACGTGGTGGCCCGCCAGCCGAGCAGCGCCCTGAGCGCCGCGACGTGGTAGACGGCGGGCCCACGGACGAGGCGGGCCCGGTTCGCGATCTCGCCGGCGACGGCAGCGATCCCGACGTATACGCTGCCCGCGACGATGGCGTGGCCCCCTTCGGCACCGGTCACCGAGATCAGGTCCACCGGCCGGAGCCGGCCGTCGACCAGCAGGCGAGCCGCCGCGGCGGGCTCGAAGGGCACCCGCAGGGTCCTGGCGAAGTCGTTGCCGCGCCCGGCCGGGACGATGCCGAAGGCGCAGGCCGGCCGGGCCGGGCCGGCCGGTGAGCCTGGTGCGCCTGGCCCGGCTCGCACCTGCCCGGCCGCCGCGGTGGTCCGCTGCCCGGCCTGCTGCCCGGTTTGCTGCTGGGTCTGCTGGGTGGCCTGCTGTCCGGTTTGCTGCTGAGCCTGTTGCGGGGCCTGTTGCTGGGCCGGTCCCGCGGCCCCGCTGGGCGATCCCTCCGTGACCTCGGCGATCGCGCCCGCGAGCGCGCCGGTAAGGCCATCGCCACCGAACGCGACCACGGTCTCTCCCCGCCTGGCCGCCGCGGCCGCCAGCGTCCGCGCATGCTCCAGGCTCGCGCTCTGCGACACCGTGTAGCTGGCTCCCGCGGCGTCGAGGACCGCGGTGACCCTGGGCAGGTAGCTGGCGGGCTTGCCGCCTCCGGCGGCCGGGTTGACGACCAGGGTGAGCGCAGCGGTCATCGGGAGCCCTTTCGGTGTGTGCACGTGATTGTGCCATCGATGGCGGCGCTTGCGGCAGCCTCGCTCCGGACGGGTGCACCCAGTATCTTGCGGGCTGGTGTCGTAGGTTTGTGTGCACAAAGAACAAACAGCGGCGTACTCCTCAGCTCGCTTTGGTTGCGGGTGCTGTTTCATGAGAGCGGTGGCCACGCGCGGCTCGCCGCACAACACGCCCGGCCGGGGGAGCGCCCCATCCTCAGCGGCATCACCCTCAACCCCGAAGGCAGGCCCCGTGACCGCGACCGTACGCCCTCCGGTGGATGGCGGCACCGTGCTGGTAACCGGCGCCTCGGCGGGTATCGGTCGTGAACTCGCTGTTCAGCTCGCGGCCCGGGCCAGGACCCTGGTGCTGCTCGCCCGGCGCGCCGGGCGGCTCGAAGAGGTGCGGGCCGACCTGCTGGCTCGGCACCCACAGCTGCAGGTGGTGGCCCTGCCGGTCGACCTGTCCGACGAAAGCGACGTGGAGCGCGCCCTGGCCGAGCTGAATGAGCAGGTCGGGCCCGTGGACGTCCTGGTCAACAACGCCGGCGCGGGCGACCAAGGGTTGTTCGACCGGGCGGACTGGAGCCGCACCCGGCAGATGCTGCAGACCAACGTGATCGCGGTCGCGCAGCTGACCGCGGCCCTGGTGCCCTCGATGGTGGGACGTGGCCGCGGCGGCGTGCTCAACATGGGTTCGGGGGCCGGGCTGACGGTGATGCCCGCGGCCGCGGCGTACTCCGCAAGCAAGCATTTCGTCGATGGCTTCAGCGAGGCGCTGCGCGCTGACCTGGCTGGCACCGGGGTGGTCGTCACCCAGGTGTGCCCAGGCCCGGTGGACAGCGAGTTTGACACGGTAGCCGGGACGGCGGGTGGCATGACCGGCGGGCCGCCGCAGTTCCTGCGGATCAGCGCGGCCCGGTGCGCGCGCGAGGCGCTCGCCGGCTTCGACCGCGGCGCGGCGCTGGTCTTCCCCGGCCGGGCCTACCGGATCGCGATGGGGCTGCTCCCACTGCTGCCCCGCGGGCTGCAACGCCGCCAGGCGGCCCAGTCCGCCGCACGCTTTCGCAGCCTGGCGGCGGGCGCAGCCGCCGGGCCCCGGCCGGCCGGCCCTGATCCACCAGAACGAGAGGTGCGGCCATGAGAATCAGCCGTGTGGTGCTGACGGGGGCAGCTCTCGGCACGATCGTCGGTACCGGGCGCGCCGACCTCAACCGCACGCACGTGTTCAACCCCACGTGGCCGCCGCACGCCCGGTTCCACAGCGCCGCCGGGTGGGGCACCGTGGCCGGCTCGCAGCTCCTCGCACTGTGGCTGCTGTGGCGACCCGGCCAGCAACCGGGCGAACACGACCTGGCCGTGAAAACCGCCGCACTGCTTCCCACGATCTCGTGGGCACCGTTCTTTTTCGTTCTCGCCATCCCCGGTACCGCGGTTGAGGACCAGCGGGGGGACCTCCCCCGCGTCGCCGGCGTGCCCGCCAACCTTGTGCCCGCCACGCTGATCCCCGCCATCTGCGCGCTCGGCTACGCCCTGCACCGCCGCGGACAATAGAGCGCCTGAGACATTCCCGGCACGGCCATCACGCCCCCGTCACGAGCCTTCGGGTGCGCTCGACGCACCCGAGCCGCCGTTCGGCGCGGTCGCTAGGTAGGTGACCGTCTCGCCGATGACGGCGCAGAACCCGACAATCGGTGCGTGTTCAAGGTGTCGTTGGCTGGCATCCGGTCGGCACTACCCGCACTGCCTGATCCGGCTGTGACGTGTCTCCCCAGGTCATGGGACTGCGCTGCACTGTCCCGCACTCGCTGCATGATGGCACCATAAGCAGCCGTTAAGGACAGAATGTGATCACCCGGGGTGAGAGGTGATATTTCTGGCGAAAACGATCAGCCTGCGTACTACGGTCGCGCCATGGCCGACAAGAGCGCGGTGAGTCTGTTCACCTTGCGCTGTGAGCTTGACCGGGACGACGTGCGCGACGTAATGGCGGCCTCCAGGCTGCTGACGATTCTGCGCCGGTCGTGGATGGTGGCGTGCGCCGTACTGGTGGCTCTGCTGGCCGAACTGGTCGTGCTGCTGCGGCTCGTAATCTCCCGGCCGCCCGGACATACGGCCTTTCACGGCCCGGTCCGGCTCGAACTTGTCGTCGGCGTGGCCTGCTGCGTGCTCCTCGTGTGCTGGTCCGTGCTCCGTGTCTGGCGCCTGTCGCCGGGCCCGCAGGCCAGCGACGCGCTTGCGCGCAGGGTCTGGCAGCGCGGGGCGCACCAGTACGAGCTTTCCGCGGACGGCGTGACGTGGCGGGCTCCGGACCGCTCGCTCACCTTCGTCCCCTGGTCGGTTTTCTCCGGTATCCGTGAGACCGAGCGCTTGTTTCTCCTCCTTGACCAGCGCGGCCGCCACGTGCGCGGGTTCATACCAAAGCGCGGTGTCGGCGAACCCGCGCGCGTGGCTGAGCTCGGCAGGTTCGTGCGCGGCCGGATCAGGGCCGCATCTTCGCCGCCACCAGGCGCCGCCACGGCGGAGGCGTGAAACCTACGGCCCGCGCCGGCCGGCCCGGCGGCGGCGCGGCCGGTCAACCGCGCACGCATGACCGGCCTGGGCAGGCGGGCGGCCACGCGGCGTACGATCGGGTGTCATGACCGGCCAGGCCCAGGGCGCTCATGGCGGCGACGCGGCGTTCGCTACGGACCCTTCCCTTCCGGGGGCCGCACCGTCTCCGTCTTCGCCGTTGCCCACAGAGTTCCTCCAGGTGCAGACCACGACAGATTCCCGGGCCGAGGCGGTGGAACTCGCGCGCGCCGCGGTGGCAGCGAGACTTGCCGCGTGTGCGCAGGTAGCGGGGCCGGTCGCGAGTACCTATTGGTGGGAGGGGGAGATGGAGCGCGCGGAGGAGTGGCTGGTGATGCTGAAGCTCCCCGCCGATCGCTATTCCGATCTTTCCGCCCTGCTGACCAGGCTGCACAGCTACGACGAGCCGGAAATCATCGCGACGCCCATCTGCGCGGGCTCCGCCGGGTACCTCGGCTGGATCCGTGCGGAGACGAGGCGGCCAGATACCAGGTGACCCGCTGCGCGCGGTTGACCTGACGCGCGGTCGCCGGCGCGCTCAGGCCCGGGCTTCCCGCAGCGTGCGGGCCGTCTCCTCGGGCAGGATGTCGTTGATGAAGGCGCCCATGACTGCCTCCGAGCCGGCCAGGTACTTGAGCTTGCCGGGCGCCCGCCGCGCGGAGTGGACCTGCAGGTGCAGATAGCCGAGTTCGCGGTCGATGCGGACCGGGGCCTGATGCCAGGCGGAGATGTAGGGGATCGGCGAATCGTAGAGCGACGCCATCCGGCGCAGTACATCGAGGTAGACGTGGCAGAAATCGGTGCGCTCCGCCTCGCTCAGCTCGGGCAGCCCGCTCACCTGCCGGTTCGGGTAGAGGTGAACCTCGAGTGGCCAGTGGGCGGCGAAGGGCACGAACGCGGTCCAGTAGTCGGTGTGCACGACGATCCGCTCACCGTTGCGCAACTCTTCCGCCAGCAGATCCGCGAACAGGTTGCGCCAGGTTCGTTCCCTGTACCCACGCGCGGTGGTCATCATCCGCCGTGTGCGCGGCGTCACGAACGGATAGGCGTAGATCTGCCCGTGCGGATGGCGCAGCGTGACGCCGATTTCCTTGCCGTAGTTCTCGAAGCAGAAGACCTGCTCCACACCGGGCAGCGCGGACAGCGCGATGGTCCGGTCCACCCACGCCTCGAGCACGGTCCGCATCCGCTCGGGGGGAAGCGCCTCGAGCGACGCATTGTGGTCGGAGGTGTAGCACACGACCTCGCAGCGCCCCACCGCGGGCTGACCCGCGTGCAGGGCGGGCGGGACCCGGTCGGCCTCCGCGCCGGCGGCGCGCGACGCTGGTTCGCGCGGCGCGCCCGGGTAGGAGAAGGTCGGAAAGCGGTTTTCGAACACCACGACGTCGTAGCCGCTGGACGGGATCTCCGTATGCCTGCCCTCGGCGGACGGGCAGAGCGGGCACTGGTCGTCGGGTGGATGGTACGTCCGGTCCTGGCGGTGGCCTGCCATCGCCACCCACTCGTCAAGCGTGGCGTCGTATCTCAGCCCGCCGGTGACCGGCCGGGCGGCAAGCTGCCGCGGATCGACGACATTTCTCGTCTCGGTGTCGGATTCGTCGAAGTAGATGAGTTCCCTGCCGTCAGACAGGCGCATGTGCGTTTTCCTCATCAGGCATCCTGGCCGCGGTCAGCGGCAACCGGCACCACCTGTAGATCACCCACGTGCTCCTCGAGCACGCCGCGCGCTTCACTGCTGATCAGACTGTCCGTCACGAGCGTGCTCACCGCCTCGAGCGGCGCTATCTGACTCAATCCGATCACCCCCCATTTCGTGTGATCCGCCACCACGATCAACCGCCTGGCGGCCTCGACGAACGCCCGGTTGGTCTCGGCCTCGGTCAGGTTCGGTGTGGTCAGCCCGGCCCGTGCATCGATCCCGTGCACGCCCATGATGACCACGTCGAAGTGCAGCGACCGGATGGTGGATACGGCCACCGCGCCGACCAATGCCTCAGACGGCGTCCGCACACCCCCGGTCAGCACGACGGTCAGGTCGCTGCGCTCGTTCTGGTACAGAACCTCGGCGACCTTGATCGAGTTCGTGACGACGGTGAGGTTCGGGACGTTCCTCAGGTGCCTGGCGAGCGTCCAGGTGGTGGTGCCCGCGGTGAGCGCCACGGCCGACCCCGGCTGGATGAGCGTGGCCGCCTGCTCGGCAATCGCCTCCTTCTCCTGCGGTTCGCGGATCGACTTCGCGGCGAAGCCAGGCTCGTCGGTGCTCCCGTACTCGATGGTGGTCGCTCCGCCGTGCACCTTGGCGACTAGTCCTTGCCGCGCGAGTGCCTCCAGATCCCGCCTGATCGTCATGTCCGAGACGCCGAGCATCTGGCTGAGATCGCTGACCCGGGCACCGCCGGCCTGCTTGACCTGTTCGAGGATCTTTGCCTGCCGCATGGCGGCGAGCATGATGAACGTCCTTTCCGCCCGCGAGCCGGCCGGCCCTGCCCTGGCCCGCGCGTGCCGTCGTCTGTCGCCCCCGTCACGGGCAGCGTGCCCGATCAAAGCGACCAGAGTCAACACTAACGAACAGCTTGCTTGTTCGGCTGGATGGGTCCATCCGCCCGGCACACCGCACTGGCGGCCCCCGTAAGGGGTTCTGCTGCGGCCACGGCAACGTGCTCGGAGAACCGGGGCGGAGATCGCACAAGCAGCCGCGGGCACGAGCCTGGCTTGTGTTAGGACATGCTCGGTAGCGGCAAATATGGTTGAGCTTGTTCGATTCCTGATACGAAACGGTGCACGGCTGCCGCGGACGCGGCATCCGTTGGTGCGGGGGGTCCGGGGGGTCGCCCCCCCGGGGCCGATACTGCTGCCGTTACCGTGCCACGGGGACGTTCCACCCGGTGATCACCGGTTCGCCGTGCTCGGTGCCGAGCGCCGAATACGTCCCCGTATCGAGCCGGAACAGGCGGCCGCCGGATGGTTCGAGACCGAGCCAGCGCGCGGTGAGCACCCGCAGCACGTGACCGTGCGCCACGATCACGACATCCCCGTCGTCGCCGTCGTCGCAGTCTGCTCCGTCGTCGCAGTCTGCGCCGTCATCGTCTGCTCCGCCGTCGTCGTCTTCTCCGCCGGTAGCGGCGTCGGTGCCACCCCCGGCACCGCCCGCGCGCAACAGCGGGCGCACCCGGCGCAGTACCGCGTCCACGCGCGCACCGACCTGCTCGACGGTCTCGCCCGGATGATCCGCGTCGCCGGGGATCACGCCGTCGCGCCACAGGTACCAGCCGGGGCGAAGCGCCCTGAGCTGCGCCGTGGTGCGCCCCTCGTATCCGCCGTAGTCCCATTCCCACAGGTCAGGATCCTGTTTGGCGCCGTCGAGGCCGACCAGCTTCGCGGTCCGCACGGCGCGCTCCGCGGGGCTGGTGAACGCGGCGCGGATCTTGCGCCCGGCGAGTACCCGAGCGAGCGCGGCCGCCTGCGCCTCACCGCGGGCCGTGAGCGGCACGTCGGTCCTGCCGGTGTGCCGGCCTGCCGCGCTCCACTCGGTCTCACCGTGCCTGAGCAGGATCAGCTCTCCCATGTGCACCATCATCCGGTGCCTTCCGCGCTGCCCTACGGTTGGGGCATGACGAGCATGACACCGGAGGAGTTCCGCCGCTACGGGCGGCAGGTGGTGGACTGGATCGCCGACTACTGGTCCCGGGTCGAGTCCCTGCCGGTCCGGTCGCGCGTATCCGCCGGGCAGGTACGCAACCTGCTGCCCGAGCACCCGCCGGAGCAACCAGAGCCGTTCGGCGCGCTGCTCGGCGACCTGGACCGGGTGGTGCTCCCCGGCGTCACGCACTGGCAGCACCCGAGGTTCTTCGGCTACTTCCCGGCGAACGTTTCCGGGCCCGCGGTGCTCGGCGATCTGATCTCGTCCGGGCTCGGCGTCCAGGGGATGCTCTGGGCGACCAGCCCGGCCTGCACCGAACTGGAACAGCACGTGCTCGACTGGCTCGCCGAGATGCTCGGCCTGCCCGCCCGGTTCAGGTCGGACGGGACCGGCGGCGGTGTCATACAGGACAGCGCGTCGAGCGCCGTGCTCGTGGCTCTCACCGCGGCGCTGCACAAGGTGACCGGCGGTGCGTGGCGCACCGAAGGCGTGGCCGGCTCGGCCGGGCCGGCCGGCCCGCCGCCGCTGCATGCCATCTACCTCTCCGAGCAGGCGCACTCGAGCGTGGACAAGGCCGCCGTCGTCGCCGGGCTCGGTGAGCGGGCGCTGCGTAAGATCCGGGTGGATCGCGGCACGCTCGCGATGGACGTGGGCCACCTGCGCGAATGCATCGCGGCCGACGTCGCCGCGGGCGTGATCCCCGTGCTGGTGGTAGCTACCGTCGGCACCACCTCCACGACCGCGATCGACCCGGTCCGCCCGATCGGCGAGGTGTGCCGCGCGCACGGGATCTGGCTGCACGTGGACGCCGCCTACGCGGGCGTGGCGGCGGTCTGCCCGGAATTCCGCTGGGTCAACGACGGCGTGGCCGCCTACGCGGACTCCTACGCCACCAACCCGCACAAGTGGCTGCTCACGAACTTCGACTGCGACGCGTTCTGGGTCGCCGACCGTGAGCCGCTGATCGCGGCCCTGTCCATCCTGCCGGAGTACCTGCGTAATACGGCCACGGATTCCGGCCAGGTCACCGACTACCGCGACTGGCAGATACCGCTCGGCCGCCGATTCCGCGCGCTCAAGCTGTGGTCGGTGATCCGCTGGTACGGCGCGGAAGGACTGCGCGCGCACATCCGGGGCCACGTCAGGTCGGCCGCCGAGTTCGCCGCCTGGATCGACGGCGACGAACGATTCGAGATCGCCGCGCCGAGCCCGCTGTCGCTCGTGTGCTTCCGCCTGTGCCTGCCCGATCTTGCCCCGCCGCAGCAGGACGCGGCCAACATGGCGCTCATGAGCCAGCTGAACGGCTCCGGAGAGGTCTTCGTCACACACACCAAAATCGGCGGCCGGGTGGCACTCCGGCTTGCCGTCGGCGGCACCTTCACCCGCGACCGCCACGTCGAGCAGGCGTGGGAGTCCATCCGCCGCGCCGCGGCCGCGTTCAGCGGGCCCCGGGTCTAGGGTCTGGGCCGAACCGCGGCCGGGGTCAGCGGCTCTCGCCTTCTTCGGTGTACACGCGCGACGCGTACTCTTCGAGCACCTGCTCGCACCGCCCGAGCGCGGTGACCGCCGCGGCCTGCCCGGACGCGCCAAGCACGTCGCGAGCCCGCACCTTGTCGAACCAGTTCCTCAGCTTGACCAGGTCTTCGTCGTTCTCCTCGAGTTCCGCGTACGTGAAGTGCTCCGCCACGTACTCCTTCTCGACCTGCGCGAGGAAGTCCGCGCAGCGATCGACGATCTCCTCGTACTCGTCGTCCCTGGCCGCGTTGAAGGCGGCCTCGATATCCGCCTCGCCGGCCAGGACGTCCGTGCTGAGCAGGTAAGCGGTGCCGCCCATCTCCGTGATCTCCTTGCGCAGCGCGCGCAGTGCGCGCTCGGTGCCCACGGCGTGAGGCAGGGCGGCGGCCGAGTTTTGCAGGTAGATGGCGCCGAGCCCCTTGATACGCCGCCACACGGTGGCGCGCAGCCTGGTCGGCTCGGCGGGCACCCGGTAGATCAGGAGCAGCCATTTCCTTCCATGGGTGCCCGTGGGCTCGCCGGCCGGGCCGCCCCCGCCCGCAGCGGGCTTGCGCTGGTTAACCACGGCCATTCACGGTCCCAGCATAAGCAACACAACCGTCAGCCCTTGTCCCTGGCGATCAGATGCCCGCCCCGCGCCGCGCCGGCCGTCACCGGCTCGCCGCGAAGCCACACAGCCCGGACGGCTCCCGCGAGGCGCCTCCCCTCATAAGGCGTCGCGAGATCGCGGTACACCAACTCGACTCCCCGCACGGTGAACACGGCGTCCGGATCGAAGGCGACGAGGTCCGCGTCGCACCCGACGGCCAGGCGGCCTTTCCACGGCAGCCCGGCGAGGGCCGCGGGCCGCTCCGCCATCCAGCGGATCACGTCAGGCAGGCCGTGCCTGCGCCGCCGCGCGGCCGTCCACACGGCCGGGAGGCTGAGCTGCAGCCCCGCGATGCCGCTCGGCGCCGCACCGAAGTCACCGGCCGCCGCGCGCCTGGTCGCGGGCTTACCGCCGGGCCGGCCTCGGTCCTGCGGCTCCGCGCGGGGGGAGTGGCCGGAGGCCACGCAGTCGATCGCGCCGCCTTCGAGGCCGCGCCAGAGCGCCTCACGGTTGATCCCATCTCTGATCGGCGGTTCGCACGTGAACTGGGTGGCACCGTCGGGCACCTCCTCCGCGGCGAAGAACAGGTAGTGCGGGCAGGTCTCGGCGGTCAGCGCGATGCCGGCCGCCTGCGCTCCCGCGATCAGGGCGACGCACTCGGCCGCCGACAACTGCGCGATATGCGCCCTGACTCCGGTGGCGGCCGAGGCAGCGACGACCTTCTCGATGGCGCGCCGCTCGGCGCGTGGTGGCCGGGACGCGAGGAACGTGGCGTAGCCGCGGCCGGATGCCTGCCTGATCTCGCTGCGGTCCTCGGCGTGCACCGCCATCAACGTGTCCGTGCCAAGGCCGGCGAGCCGGCCGAACGCGGCGCGCAGGCCGGTATCGTCGAGCGGAACTAAATCCCGGCCGCTGCCGCCCGGTGGACCAGGCCTGCCGCCCGCCACGCCGTCGGCGGTGTCGCCCGCGGGGTGGTGGCCGGCCAGCAAGCAGCCGAACCCGATCACGCCGGCGTCGTGCAGCGCGCCGAGTTCGGTCATGTTGCCGGGCACCGCCGCGCCCCAGAACCCGACGTCTATCGCGCAACTGCCCGCTGCCGCGGCCCGTTTGGCCTGCAGGACCGGGGCCGAAACGGCCGGCCGCGAGGAACCGAGCGGCGTGTCGAGGATCGTGGTCACGCCGCCGGCCGCGGCGGCCGCGGTCGCGGCCACGAAGCCATCGGCCGCCGACCGGCCCGGCTGGTGGGCGCGCACGTCCACGTCGACAAGCCCGGGCAGCAGCGCGACGCCCGCGAGATCCTCCTCGCGTACCGCGTCAAGCTGGGCGTGATACGGCGCCACCGCGGCGATGCGGCCGTCCCGCACCGCGATCGCGGCCGCCACCTCACCTTCCGGCAGCACGGTCCGGCGCGAGCGCACCACAAGGTCATACCTCAGGTCCCTGCTCACGGCGGCTGCGCCCCTTCCGCCTGCGCTGGCTCCGCCGCCGCGCAGAGCCAGTCATGCGCTAGCCGTTCGGCTAGATCTTCGACCAGCGGGCCAGGATCGGTCATGCAGCGCCGCAGGTCCGGCTGGATGCTGGCCAGCGTGTACACGGCCGCGACACCAAGGCGGCGCAGGTCGCCGCCGCCCAGCGTCGCGACGCCCGCGACCGCGGCGACCGGCACACCCGCCGCTGCCGCGGCGCGCGCCACGCCAGCGGGCGCCTTGCCGCGCAGAGTCTGGGCGTCCAGCGACCCCTCACCGGTGACGACGAGCCGCGCGCCCTGGATCTGGCGGGCGAAGTCGAGACGTTCGAGCAGTACGTCGATCCCACGGCGCATGCTGGCACCGAGGAACGCGAGCGCCGCGAAACCAAGGCCGCCCGCCGCGCCCGAGCCGGGCAGATCCCGGTAGCGGTGGCCGAGCGCGTGCTCGGCGACGTCCGCCCAGTGGGCGATCCCGTCCTCGAGGATGGCCACGTCGTGCGGCGTGGCTCCCTTCTGCGGTGCGTACACGGCCGCCGCGCCGCCCGGGCCGAGCAGGCGGTTGTCCACGTCGCAGGCCGCGATCACGCCGGGTCGGGCCGGCGCGGTCACCGCGCCGCGGGCCCAGAAGCCGCCGAGGTCAAGCCGGTCCAGTTCGCGCAGCGCGGCGCCGCCTGGCGGCAGCGGCGCGCCTTCGCGGTCGAGCAGCCGGCCGCCGAGCGCCTGCACGAGCCCGGCGCCGCCGTCGGTGCAGGCGACGCCGCCGAGGCCGAGCACGATCCGGCGCGCGCCCGCCCGGACGGCCGCGATGATGAGCTCTCCCACGCCGTGGCTGGTCGCGGTCAGCGGCGCAGGCGTGCCGCCGGGCAGCCGGCGCAGCCCGCACGCCTCGGCGGCCTCGATGATCGCGGCGGCGCCGTGGATGGCGAAAGCGGCGCTGACGGGTTCGCCGGTCGGCCCCGCCACCACCGCCTGGACGCGGCGGTAGCCGGCCGCGACGGCGCTGTCGACGGTGCCGTCACCGCCGTCCGCCACCGGGAGGGTGACGACCCGCACGCCCGGGCAGCCGCGCCGCAGACCCGCGGCCACGTGCGCCGCGACCTGCGGCGCGGTGAGGGTGCCCTTGAACTTGTCGGGCGCGACGACCACGTGGCCTGATCGGCCGGCAGAGGGTTGCGCGGGTTGCGCGGCGGCGTCCCGCGGCCCCGTCGCGCCGTCCCGTGCGGCCGCCGCGCCGTCCGGTGGGCCTGCGGTCACGCTGGCCCACCGGACGGCGCGCCGGTGACGTTGAACGGGCCGAGCATTGATCCCCTCTTCCCCGTCGGATGCACCGGGCGCTGTGCCCGCCGTATCTCAACTCAACCGCTCAGCCGCCACGATCGCAACGGGTGCGTCCGGTGCTTCCGGCCGGTGCTCAGGATCCGGTGCCTGGCTTGAACGGGGTCACGTCGATCCGGCCGAGCTGGCAGACGCTGCCGCCCGGCCACGGGGTGCGCAGCGTCGCGGTTTCGTCTGGCGGGGTCACGATGAGCACGCTCGGCACGGGCTCGCAGGGGTTCGACGTCTCGCTGGCGGCGGGGACAACCGTCCAGTGCAACTGCGAGAACGCGTGCTGGCCGGGCGTCACCGTCACAAGCTGCGGGGTCGCGGTCACCCGGGTGACCTTCGTCGCAATCGGCTGCAGCGACGCGTTCGCCAGCTGCATCCCCGGATAGCCGAAGATCCGGCACGTGACGCCGGAAACGTTGGTCAGCACCAGGAAGGCGTAACGCTGGCCCGCTCCCGGGCTACCCAGCGTCACATGGGCGGACAGCATGCTCGTGTGGCATCGCCCAGTAACCTGGCCGCTCCCGGCGGGTGGGCTGGTGGTGGATCCGCCGGCGCCGCTGGCCGGCGGCGTGGTCGCGGTAGTAGGGCTGGTCGTTGGCGGGCCGGAGGCGCCAGCTCCACTCGAGCCGGAGCCACCGCATCCAGCGGCGGCGAAAATGGCCGCGGCGGCCAGCACGGCGGCCGATGCCCTCGCGTGGATCTTCATTGCGCCTCCTGACGTCCTTTGCTGACATCTATGACGACGCAGGCCGCCCGCCGGTGGCCACGTATCGGTAACAAAAAGCCGGCCCGCACGCCGCCCGCCGGCCGGGACGCCCGCGCCAGCGACGCGGCGCCGATGTGCTTCTTACCGGTCAGCAAGATCCTTTAAGGTATTGCCGTGGGCATTCGCCGTCCGGACCGCCGACATTCTGGCGGCATCCATATGGTCATGGTCACATTGATACCGGCAGCGCAGCGTCGTGCGGGCCGCTGGACGGGGACTGTTTCGCAACAAAGGGGGAACAATGAAGAAGACCATTGTGCCCCTGCTCCTGGCACTCGCCGGGGCAGGGGCGCTGCTCGCGACGACAGCGGCGGCGAATGCCGGCATGAGCACGCCGCGGCGCGGCCTGCTCGCGCTCACCTGTCCCGCGGGGACAGTGTGCGGCTCCTACACGGTGAGTGGCCTGGGCGCACGCAAGCAGGAGGTTCTCGCGGCCGGTGGCACGGTGCTCGACCTGAGCGTCGCCATGGAAGAGACAGCGACCATGCGGACTTCCTACTATCCGTACGTAGCCAATCCGTACATGGATAACCCGTACCGGGTCAACCCGTACGAGGACAACCCGTACGGGGACAACAAGACCGGCGACTCGACCAACTTCGGCATCTTCAAGCAGAACTGGATGATAATACGCACGGGCTGCAACAAGTACAAGGGGCAGACGGCCGCACAATACAACAACGGCGCGGCCCTCAACAGTGACCTCCAGCAGGACGTCACCTGCATGAATCAGGACCAGAGCCATTACGGCCAGAGTCAGTGGATCGCGGGGCACCGTGCCGGTGCCAGTGGGCTCAAGAACCCCAACACCACGGACATCAACCGTTACAAGACGGCGATCTACTGGATTCAGGGGCAGCTCTACGCCAAGCCGCAGGACCAGCGCAACGACACCAGGTACTGGGTCTACGTGCCCAGCCTGGCGGTGGTGGCGAACAGCATCGTCGGGGACACGGCCCAGAACGGCACTACGGTCATAAAGGCCGTTCCCGTGGGGTCGGTCACGCTGTACCCGGACGGTCACGCTTCGGTGCGGGTGCGGATCACGTTCTCGGACGGCACTCAGGTAGCCGGTGTCGCGAACCGGTACGCGAACGGCGAGAACACGTATACGGTGAGCCGGTCCTGATCGCTGGCCATGACCCTCTCCGGAGGGTCGTGGGGAACGATCAGGCTGACAACCAGCTTCGGCGCCCACTCCTGGCGTGTGGCTTGCCGCCGTTGGCACGCAGTTCGGCGTGGGTGGCGCGGGAAGAGGTTGCGGATAGCCCGAGGAACGCCGGACTTCTACCTTGGGGGTTATGCGAGGAGTTCACGCCGTGGCCGCTCGGCGCGGTGCTGTGACCGGCCGGCTGAGTTACGCCGCGCTGGACCGGATTCCGCGGCACCTGCGGCCACGGCGAGATCCCCGTGCCCGCCCGGTCGCGATGGTGCATCTGGGCGTCGGCGCGTTTCACCGGGCCCATCAGGCGGTCTACACGGAAGAATGCGGCGACTGGGGCATCGCGGGCTTCACGCTGCGAAGCCGCGCCGTGGCCGACCAGCTTGTCCCGCAGGACGGCCTCTACACGCTGCTTGTGCGCGGCGACGGTGAGGTGCGCGCGGCGGTGATCGGGGCGATCAGACAGGTGGCGTTCGCAGGCGCGGACCCCGCGGCGCTGGTGGCCAGGCTCGCCGACCCGGCGGTCACCGTCGTCACGCTGACTGTCACGGAGAAGGGCTACCGGCACGATCCCGCCACCGGCCGCCTGCGTCTCGCGGACCCGCAGATCGCCGCCGACCTGGCGGGCCGCCCGCCGCGCACCGTCGTCGGCCAGCTTGCCGCCGGGCTGGCCGCCCGGGCCGCCGCGGGCCACCCGCCGCTGTCGGTCGTGTGCTGCGACAACCTGCCCTCCAACGGCGCCACGCTGCGCGGCCTGGTCGAGCAGTACGCCGAGCAGTACGCCGGGCAAAACGCGGGCCCAGCCCGGCGCGAGATCGCGGACTCGATGGGCGCGTCGGTGCGGTTTCCCGCCACCATGGTCGACCGCATCGTCCCGGCCGCCACGGATGCCGATCGCGCCGACGCGGCCGCGCTGCTCGGTGTGCGGGACGAGGGCACGGTGGTGGCGGAGCCCGACTCGCGGTGGGTCATCGAGGATGATTTCGCCGGCCCGCGCCCGCGGTGGGAGCGTGCGGGCGCACTGCTCGTGCCCGACGTCGCGCCGTACGAGATCATGAAGCTGCGCGTGGTCAACGGCGCGCATTCCGCGCTCGCGTATCTGGGGGGGCTGGCGGGGCACGAATACATCGCCGCGGCGGCCGCCGACCCGGACCTGGCCGGGTATGTGCGGCGCCTCCTCGCCGAGGACGTCGCGCCCACGCTTGACCCGCCCGCCGGCGTCGACCTCGCCGCCTACCAGGAGCGGCAGTTGCCCAGGTTCGCCAACCCCGCGCTACGCCACCGGACCGCGCAGGTCGCCATGGACGGCAGCCAGAAGCTGCCGCAGCGCCTGCTCGCCACGATCAGGGACCGCTATGCGGCCGGGGCCGAGCCGGTCTGGGCGTCGCTCGCCGTGGCCGCCTGGATGCGGCATGTCGCCGCAGGCGTAAGCGACGATGGCCGCCCGTTCCCCGTGAACGACCCGCTGGCCGACATTTTTGCCGAACGGCTGCACGGCGTGTCAGGCCCGAAGAACGTGGCGGCCGCATTGCTCGGCATACCAGACGTGTTCGGCGACCTCGCCGGGAACGCGCAATTCGCTGACCTGCTCGCAACCCACCTGGACCGCCTCACCCGCGACGGCGTCCACCGCGCGCTGCGCTCCCTGCTCGCGGACTTCCCCCCAGCGCCATCGCCCAAGCTCTTATAACCGCTCAGCCCGGCCCTGAGTGACCCATCGTGCGCGCTCGTTACCCCCACCGCAACGACCAGCTGGCAGTCAAGCCCGGCCGTCCGCGGGGTCGGCCCGCCAGGAAACACAGCTACCCACCATGCCGCACCGCCATCAACCCCGGCGTAGCCGCGCACGCTATTTAGGGTTCATCTAGAGTTGGTACGGCTCAAGTGAGGTCGAACTGGCCCTTGTTTACCTCGGCGGTGAACGCCTTCCAGGCGCTTGGAGCGAAAACAAGCACCGAACCGTGCGGATCTTTCGAATCACGAACTGCGACGATGCCGGGCAGGTTGCGGGCGATCTCCACGCAGTTGCCGCCGGTGCCGCCGCTGTAGCTGCTCTTGGCCCAGATGGCATGGGACACGTCGTTGCCGGTTACGCGCCCTCCATTCCTACAGTTCGTGTCTGAGGTGGGACACGAACGCCGCAGATTCCTTCGGGCCGAGAGCGGCCGCACGAAGATGATCAAAGATGAGCACGTAACGATCGATCTCGGTTTCCTCTTCCAGATACAAGCTACTGGTATCGGTCTCCAGGTACACCACTGGCCGATCTGGCTCGGGGAAGCTGAGGATCACGAACGCGCCGAGCATCGCCGCGTGCGCACCGGCGCGGTGCGGCAGTATTTGCAGGGTGACGTTCGGCTGCTCACCCGCTTCGAGCAGCCGTCCGAGCTGCTCGCGCATCACGTCGGCGCCGCCGACCGGGCGCCGCAGCACTGTCTCATCGAGCACGGCCCATAGCTGCGGCCCGTCCTGTTTGCTGGCGATCATCTCCTGCCGGCGCATCCGGACGGCGGCCCGCCGGTCGATCTCGCCTTGTTCGGCGGTGACCCAGGCGGCGCTGAGCACCGCCCGCGCGTACGGCTCGGTCTGCAGCAGGCCCGGCACCAGCTGTATCTCGTAGGTGCGGATCGATGATGCCTGGATTTCGAGGTCCACGTAGGTGTCGAAGCCCTCGGCGAGCACGTCGGCGTAGCTGTGCCACCAGCCGCGGCGGCGTGCTTCCCGGGCCAGTTTGATCAGCGTTTCGCGCTCAGTGCCGCTAACGCCGTACACTCAGCAGGCTTCGGCGCGGCAGTTCACAGGTCACCACTGCTCGGCCAACCTCCATGCGCAGGCAGTCCACTGTGTCCACTGCTGTGTGCAACCGGAAGGCTGTGTGGCTCCAGGGCTGTGAGAACACGGTGTTACGAAGGGGCGTCGGGACTGTCGGTGCCGTGAGACATCATCACTACGGACGAGACACAACCGTGTCTTGCGTGCCGAGTGACCTGCCGGCCCCTACCCTCGGGGATGCCATGACACAGCCACCCCACAGCCTGTCGCCTGAGGCAGACTACCGGACTGATCTCGGCGCACTCTACGTAGGTGATTGCCTGGACACTCTCCGAGAGCTACCTGACGGAAGCGTACATCTGGTCGTCACCTCACCCCCGTACGATCACCAGCCTAAATACGGCAACGGCCAGCACTACAATGATGATTGGTATCGGGGTTATTTCCTCAAGGTCACAGCCGAAATCCTGCGTGTTCTCCAGCCTCATGGCAGCTTCGTCCTCAACTATCGCTCCAAGCGTCACGGAAACGAGCGCGGCACTCTCCAGTACGAACTCGTTTTCCTCCTACGTGAGCAAGGGTTCCTGTTTGCTGAGGATTTCATCTGGGGCAAGCCATCTCCCCCGCCGGGTCGCTTCAACCGCTTCCTAAAGGATGCAGTCGAGTACTGTTACCATTTCGCTAAGACATCCGACTGGCAGTTCTTCCCAAGCCAGTGCCTGGCTCCAGCGCGCTGGGACCGCAAAGACGTCGAGCGGCGGAAAAAGCTGCCGCATAACTACGAGCGCGTCAATGCGCCTTCTGGCCAAGGCCGCAAGCGAGTGCAGGCTGGCCCCGAGATGGTACGACCATCGACGCTTCTCCGCTTCGAACCCGAGTTCCTGCCGAATCCGACGAAGCATCCAGCCCGGTTCCCAATCGCGCTGCCCAGTTTCTTCGTCCGGCTGCTGACCCTACCGGGCCAGCTTGTTCTTGATCCGTTTGCGGGTACATGTACGACAGCCGTCGCGGCCGAGCAGTTGGGCCGACGCTGGCTGATGGCCGAGTCCGACGCTAGGTACGCGCAGATCCTGCCAGAGCGCTTGCTCAAAGGGCGGTAACCTACCAACTTCTCGACGCTACGAGTACAAAGCGCGGCGACTTGCTGGAGGATGCCGTTCAGGCGTTGCTCGTCGGGGCTGGTGTCCCTTTCATTCGAACTGGCAGCGCCAATCAGGCCGAAATCGCTGAACGCTTTAACATCACAGTACAACCAGCGCCAGATTTCGTGTTCTACGATAGCAGCGACTCGCTGCGGGGAATGCTGGAGAGTAAGGCCGCCAATGATGGTGGGACGGCTCGCGACAAGGCAGCGCGGTTCGGGGTACTGCGTGCGGAAGCCAACCGGCTCGGGGGGATTCCGATCTTCGCGATGCTTAGCGGTTTAGGCTGGACGCGTACTGCTGACGCGCTCGGGCCGGTGGTTCAGGAATGCGATGGCCGCGTCTTCACGCCTGCAACGATTTCCGAGATGCTCACAGTAGATCCCATGCCGTCTCTGCATGGTCTCGCATAGAGAGCTGGAAGGGGATCTGTCCATCCGCAATCGGCTGCGGGCTGGGACCCTGTGCCGGCGCGCTAGCGTCGGCCAGGGCCGGATTACCCACCCACGTCGGATGGGACCCCAAGCGAGGGGCCGCCGGGGCTGATCGGGGGCCACGCATCCCACTTATGGGCCGTTGGTGAGGTAGCCGGCCGGCGAGGTAGCACCGGGGTGCGCGAGCCTATCTCGCCCCCTCATCCGGTCGGCGAGGCTCTGACACAGCTCTGGGCCATCGCTTGGTGCGGTGTGCTCGCGCCGTAAGCTCGAGGGCTGACCGGCCAGCACGCGCCCGCCACGACGGCGGGGACCTTGAAGGAGCCCCGATGCCAGAACCGCGCGCCTTGATCGCCGCGCTGCGCAGCTCGTTCGATCGTCTTGATTCGCTCGTCACCCCCCTCAGCCCGGCGCAGCTTGCCGGCCCGTCCTACTGCGACGAATGGACCATCGCGCAGGTACTGTCCCACCTCGGCAGCGGCGCCGAGATCTCCGCCCTGCTCCTTGACGCCGGGCTGGCCGGGCGTGAGCCGCCCGGGCGGGAGAGCTTCCTGCCCATCTGGGACGGGTGGAATGCCCGCTCGCCGCAGCAGCAGGCGACCGGCTGGCGCAGCAGCGACGCGGCCCTGGTGGAACGTTTCGAGTCGCTCACCGGCGAAGAGCTGGCCCGCTTTCATATCGACATGTTCGGCATGGAGCTTGACGCGGCGGGCCTGGCCAGTATGCGCCTGTCCGAGCACATCATGCATACCTGGGACGTCGCCGTTGCCCTCGACCCAGCGGCTCGGCTCACCGCCGATGGCGTGGACCTGCTCGCCGGGACCCTTGGCCAGTTCGCCGGGCGGATCGGTAAGCCACAGGGCGAGCACTTCGCCGCGGTGGTGCACACCACCGGCCCGCGGCGCGACCTGCTGCTTACGGTCGGCGACAGCGTCAAGCTCACCGGCACCGCCGGCACCGCCGGCACC
>DATFVJ010000195.1:0-5805 GCA_035260365.1 Streptosporangiaceae bacterium | reverse complement strand
TACCACCGTCGTGCGCGCGCTCGAAACCGCCGCGAGCGGCCGCGACCGCGGGTGTGGCCCCGCCACCGCGTCGGCCGGCTGGACCGACCTGGTGATCTCACCGCAGCGCGCGCTGCGCGTGACCGACGGCCTGCTCACCGGCTTCCACGAGCCGCGCTCCTCGCACCTGCTCATGCTCGAGGCCTTCGCCGGCCCGCAGTTGCTGCGCCGCTGCTACGCGGCGGCGCTCGAGGAGGGATACCTCTGGCACGAGTTCGGCGACGTGCACCTGATCCTGCCCTGACCCGGCGAGATCCCGCCCCGGGCGGTGCGGCCACCCGGGTACCGGCAAGACCCTATCCGAGTAGCAGCGGAGGTACCCGCGGACGGTAGCGTTCAGGATGCAATGGATGCCCCGCGCGCGACGCTGCTGATCACCCTGACCGGCCGGGACCGGCCCGGAGTGACGTCCCGGCTTTTCACCGTTCTCGCCGGTCACCCGGTCACCGTCGTCGACGTCGAGCAGGTGGTGATCCGGGGGCGCCTGGTGCTCGGGGTGCTGCTCAGCTACGACGGCCCGGTTGATCTCACCGCGGCGCACCGGACGGTCACTGAGGTCGCCGCCGACCTGGGCCTCGAGGCGGAGCTCACCATCGGCACGGGTGACCGTCCGGGCGGCGCGCGGCGGCGTGGCCAGCTGCACGTGACGGTCCTCGGCAGCCCGCTGCTGCCATCCGCGCTCGCCGCGATCGCGGGCCGGATCGCGGCGGGCGGCGCCAACATCGACCGGATCGGCCGGCTCGCGGCCTACCCGGTGACCTGCATCGAACTCGACGTGTCCGGCGCCGACCCGAAAGCGCTGCGTGCAGGGCTTTCCACCGAAGCGGTCACGCAGCAGGTCGACGTCGCGGTCCAGCGCGGCGGGCTGCACCGCCGTGCGATGCGGCTGATCGTCATGGACGTGGACTCCACGCTGATCCAGGGCGAGGTCATCGAACTGCTCGCCAAGCGGGCCGGCTGCGCGGAGCGGGTCGCCGAGGTGACGGACACGGCGATGCGCGGCGACCTCGACTTCGCCTCGGCGCTGCGCGAACGCGTCGCGCTGCTTGAAGGGCTCGACGCCGCCGCCGTCGACGACGTCCGCACCGAACTGCAGCTGACGCCGGGCGCCCGGACGCTGATCAGGACGCTGAAACGGCTTGGCTACCGGTGCGGGATCGTCAGTGGCGGCTTCACCCAGATCACCGACGCTCTGGTGGAACGGCTCGGCATCGACTATTCGGCGGCCAACACGCTGGAGATAGCCGGCGGGAAGCTGACCGGCAGGCTGGCCGGCCCCGTCATCGACCGGGCGGGTAAGGCCCGCGTGCTCGCGCAGTTCGCCCGCCAGGCGGGCGTTCCGCTCAGCCAGACCGTCGCGATCGGGGACGGCGCCAACGATCTCGACATGATCACGGCGGCGGGGCTCGGCATCGCTTTCAACGCCAAACCGGTCGTGCGGGACGCCGCCGACGCCTCGGTCAGTGTGCCGTACCTGGACGCAATCTTGTACCTGCTCGGGATCTCAAGGGACGAGGTCGAGGCGGCGGACGCCGAGGACGCCTGATCCGGGGCGGCCGCGCACCAGGCCAAACACCGGCCGCGCACCCCCGGCCGCTCACCGGGCGGCCCCCTTCGGGGTGCGCAGCAGCGCCAGCCGCCCGCTTCCTGCCGTGGCGCGCTCCCAGGTGCCCGGCAGATCGATCACCGCCAGGGCGCAGGTGGGGAACGCGATGTCGCGGTCGCCGGTGAGCGTGACCACCAGTTCCGCCGCGGCCGGATTGTGGCCGACGATCATCAGCGTGCCGACGTCCGCCGCGGTCGCCGCGACGATCTCGAGCAGATCGCCGGCGTCCGCGTCGTAGATCCCCCGGTCGTAGGTCACCTCCGCGGCCGCGGCATCCGGGTCCGCGGCCGCGAGGTCCGCCCACGTCTGCGTCGTCCGGGCCGAACTCGAGCAGAGCACGAGGTCGGGGACGATGCCCTCGACGAGCAGGAACCGCCCGGTGGCGGCGGCGTCCCGGCGGCCGCGCCCGGTGAGCGGGCGATCGATGTCACGGAACCCGGGCTCGTGCGTTGCCTTCGCGTGCCGCAGCACCGCCAGGCGTTTCGCCCGGCGCGCCGCGGCCGGCCGCGGCGGCATCAGGTCTTGGCCTGATGCGCCGCCCTGCTCGCCTCCTCGGCCCGCGCTGGAGCCTGCCCCGGGGCCTGCGCCGGGGCCTGCCCCGGGGCCGGCCCGAGACCGGCGGCGGCCGGGCCTGCCGTCACGGCACCGGCCGGGCCGCCGTCGCCGGCGACGGGAGCCGCACCGCCTGCCGCCGCGAGCTCACCGGTTTCCGCTGCGGGAGCCATGCTGACCGACCGCCGCTTGGACGTCACGATCGCGGTGATCACGATCCCGAGGGCGAGGAGGGTCACGAGGATGCGCAGCCAGGTGGTGTGGCTGTAGGTCACGACGCTCGGCGCGATGAGCAGCGACACCAGGTTCATGACCTTGATGAGCGGGTTGATCGCCGGGCCTGCGGTGTCCTTGAACGGGTCGCCGACCGTGTCACCGATGACCGTGGCCGCGTGCGCCTCCGACCCCTTCCCGCCGTAGTTGCCGTCCTCGACCAGTTTCTTGGCGTTGTCCCAGGCGCCGCCGGAGTTGGCCAGGAAGACGGCCATCAGGGCACCGGCGGCGATGGCACCGACCAGGAACGAGCCGAGCGGTGCGTAGCCGAACGCGAAGCCGACCGCGATCGGGGTGAGCACGGCGAGCAGCCCGGGGGTGGCGAGTTCGCGGAGGGAGTCGCGGGTGCAGATGTCGACGACCCGGCCGTACTCGGGCTTTTCTGTGTAGTTCATGATGCCGGGGTGGGTGCGGAACTGCTCGCGCACCTCGAAGACCACCCGCCCGGCGGCGCGGCCGACGGCCATGATGGCCAGGCCGGAGAACAGGAACACGACCGACGCGCCGATCATCACGCCGACGAGGTTGCTCGGCTTGTCGACCGACAGGCTGAACGCGGGCGCGGTCGTGGCCAGCGCGCCGGCGACCGCGGTGCGGAACGAGCCGAACAGCGCGGTCGCGGCGAGCACCGCGGTGGCGATCGCGATGCCCTTGGTGATGGCCTTGGTGGTGTTGCCGACCGCGTCGAGGCGGGTGAGCACCTGCGCGCCCTCGCCGGTCACGTCGCCGGACATCTCGGCGATGCCCTGCGCGTTGTCCGAGACCGGGCCGAAGGTGTCCATGGACACGATCACGCCGACCGTGGTCAGCAGGCCGGTGCCGGCCAGGGCGACCGCGAACAGCGCGATCGTGGCGTTCCCGGTGCCGAGCAGGAACGCGCCGTACACCGCGGCCCCCAGCAGCAGCGCCGAGTACACCGCGGACTCCAGGCCCACCGAGATGCCGGACAGGATCACGGTCGCGGCGCCGGTCAGCGAGCTTTGGCCGATCTCCTGCACCGGGCGCCGGTTGGTCTCGGTGAAGTACCCGGTCAGCAGCTGGATCGTGCTGGCCAGCAGCAGGCCGATGAGCACGGCGCCGATGGCCAGCCACCGCGGGCTCCCACCGTGGGCCAAGATCGCCGGGTCGGTGACGCCGGTGAGCCCGCTGAACTTGGCCGGCAGGTACAGGAACGCGACGATCGCGACCCCGATCGCCGAGATCACCGCGGCGATGAAGAAGCCCCGGTTGATCGCGGTCATGCCGCTGCGGTCGCCCGTGCGCGGCGCGACCACGAAGATCCCGATGACCGCGGTGATGACGCCGACCATCGGGACCAGCAGCGGAAACACCAGGCCCTGGTTCCCGAACGCGATCTTGCCCAGGATCAGCGAGGCGACCAGCATCACGGCGTAGGACTCGAACAGGTCGGCGGCCATGCCCGCGCAGTCGCCCACGTTGTCGCCGACGTTGTCGGCGATCGTGGCCGGGTTCCGCGGGTCGTCCTCCGGGATGCCCTTCTCGACCTTGCCCACCAGGTCCGCGCCCACGTCCGCGGCCTTGGTGAAGATGCCGCCGCCGACCCGCATGAACATGGCGAGCAGCGCGGCGCCGAAACCGAAGCCCTCCAGCACGCTCGGCGCGTCCGCCTTGAAGATCAGCACGACGATCGCCGCGCCGAACAGGCCGAGCCCGACGGTGAACATGCCGGCCACGCCGCCGGTGCGGAAGGCGATCCGCATGGCGCTGCGCTCGCCGCCGGACTCACGCGCGGCCGCGGCGACCCGGACGTTGGCGCGCACGGCCAGCGACATGCCGGTGAAACCGGTCAGCGCCGAGAACAGCGCGCCGACGACGAAGAACGCGGACCTGCCGATGCGGACGCCGACCGTGTCGGCCGGCAGCAGCAGGAGCAGGAACGGGATCAGCACGACGAAGACGCTCAGGGTCCTGAACTGCCGGCGCAGGTACGCCGCGGCACCTTCCTGTACGGCCCGCGAGATCTCCTGCATCTTCTCGGTTCCCTGGCCGGCCGCTAGTACGTTCCGTACCAGCCAGCCGGCCACGGCAAGCGCGAGCAACGCGATCACAGCAACGACGACAACCAGGGTGAGGTTGCCGCCGCTGAGAGTTACCGCACTACCGCTCGCCCCGGCGAGGGTGAGCCCAGTCATCCGTCCTCCTCAAGGCGCACAGACGTCCCCGCGCGCCGACGTGTCCCCCGCGGGCGCAAGGCCGGGCGCCCGACATCGAGACAGACCGCACAAGCGTTAGGCCGTGCCATCACGGCAGTGGCGGGAGTCTATGCATGGCGCGCGCAGAACGTAAGTTTGGCGCATTTCCTAACCGTGTCGATACGCATTCGTTATAGTTAGGGAATCCGCGCGCGACCTTAGTACGCTAACTCCTCTCGCCGAGAGGCCAGCTCATCCGGATGCTCACGCCGTCGCCCGTGGCGGAGATGTGAACGTCGTCGGCGAGCCCGGCGATCACGGCGAGCCCGATCCCGGCGGGCAGGCCGCCGTTGGCGCCGGTGGCGCCGCCCGGCACACCGGCCCCGCCCGCCGTCGCCGCCGGCGCCGGGGGGCCGGGCGCCGCGGCGGCCGTGTCGTCCGCCCGTCCCGCGGGCCGGGTGGCCGTCTCCCGTTCTGGCAGGCCGGCGGCGAGGCTGGCCGCGACGGACCCGGAGGCGTGCGCCGCGGCGTCGTCGGCGGCCGCGCGCATCGCCGCGGGTTCGTCGACCCCGCCGGGAACGGCGTCGGTCACGACGACCTCGAAGCGCCCGTCTCGGTCGGACAGCTGTATCCGCACGGGCTCGGCCGGGCAGTGCAGCCGGTGCGCCTCGACCGCGCGCGAGCACGCCTCACCGACGGCCAGGCGCACCTCGTCGAGCAGCGCTTCGTCCACGCCACTACGCCGCGCTACCGCGGTCGCGACCAGGCGCGCGGTGCGGACATGCGCGGGCAGCGGCGTGAAGGTGACTTCTACGGTGGCCATGGCTCAGACCGGCTTGTCGTCCGGCCGGCGTTACTTTTCGAGCTTCTTGGCCGCGATGGCCCCGTCTACCGTCTCGTGGATGCCGAACACCTTGGTCAGCCCGGTGATCCTGAAGATCTTGAGTATGCGCTCCTGCGTGCAGACGAGATCAAGCGATCCATCGTGGGCCCGCACCCGCTTGAGCCCCCCGACCAGGACGCCGAGGCCGGTCGAGTCGAGGAACTCGACCTTCTCCATGTCCACGAGAAGATGGAACTTACCCTTGTTGACCAGGTCGATGAGCTTCTCACGGAGCTTCGGCGCCGTATAGACGTCGATCTCCCCTTCCACGTTGATGACGGTCAGGCCATCGTCAGTGG
>DATFVJ010000194.1:0-6453 GCA_035260365.1 Streptosporangiaceae bacterium | reverse complement strand
CCACGACGTGGGGCGCGACCCGCCTCCGGCGGGTACCTTCGACCTCGCGCACGCCAGGCTGGTCCTGGTCCACGTCACGGCCCGTGGTCAGGCCCTGCGATCGATGATCGACGTGCTCCGCCCCGGTGGCTGGCTGCTGCTCGAGGACGCCGATCCCGCCCTGCAGCCGCTCAGCTGCCCGGACGAGTGCGGCCCGGAGCAGCGGCTCGCGAACGCGCTGCGCACCGGTTTCCGCACGCTGCTCGCGCAGCGTGGTGCGGACCTCAGCTACGGTCGCAAGCTGCCGAGGCTGCTGCGTGACGCTGGCCTGGTCGACGTGGCGGCCGACGCCTTCTTCCCGTTGACCTCGCCGGCCTGCGATGCGCTCGAGACCGCGACCGTGAACCAGATCCGTACCGCGCTCATCGCCAGCGGGTACGCCACCGCCGAGGACATCGACCGCCACCTCGCGAACGTCGCGGCGGGTGGTCTCGATCTCGCCACGGCACCGATGGTCTCCGCGTGGGGCCGGCGCCCGTAGCTTCGGTGGGGCCGGCACCCGTTAGCTTCAACGGATGCAGGCTTCCCATTGCGGGCCCGCCCACCTAGCGCCAAGATCGAGAACTGTGAGCGAACGGAGAAAGCACATGCGCATCGGTGTGTCCCTGGCCGAGCCGGCGGGCCCGCGCGCTCTCGCCCTGCTCGGCGACCAGCTTCGCCGGGCCGCCGATGACGGCTTCAGCTCCGCGTGGATGTCGCACATCTTCGGCCTGGACGCGCTGACCGCGTTCGCGGTGGCCGGCAGTCAGGTGGCGGGGATCGAGCTCGGCACCGCCGTCGTCCCTGTCTATCCGCGGCACCCGGCGGCGCTGGCCCAGCAGGCGCTGACCGTGGCCGCGGCGGTCGACGGGCGCCTGACGCTCGGCATCGGGCTGTCGCACAGGGTCGTCATCGAGGACATGTACGGGTACAGCTTCGAGCGGCCCGCCCGTTACATGCGCGAGTACCTGTCCATCCTGATGCCGCTGCTCGACGGCCAGCCGGCCGCGTTCGACGGCGAGATCTTGCGCGCCCACCTGAGCCTGAACGTTCCGCACCCGGGCCGGGTACCCGTCCTGCTCGCCGCGCTCGCGCCGCAGATGCTGCGGCTGGCGGGCGAGCGGACCGACGGCACGGTGCTGTGGATGACCGGCCCCGCCACGATCGCTGGCCATATCGCGCCGGCGATCAGCGTGGCCGCTCAGGCCGCCGGCCGGCCGCCGCCGCGGGTGGTCTGCATCCTGCCCGTCTGCGTCACCAATGACCCCGACACCGCGCGCGCCCGCGCCGCCAGGGATTTCTCGATCTACGGGCAGCTGCCTTCCTACCGGGCGATGCTGGACCACGAGGGCGCCGCGGGCCCGGGTGACGTCGCCATCGTCGGCGACGAAGGCACCGTGGCCGCACAGATCAACGCGCTGGCGAAGGCGAGCGTCACCGACTTCGTCGCGCTGGAGTTCGCGCGCGGCGACGAGGCCGTTCGCACCCGTTCCCTGCTGACCACCCTGACCTACTGAGAACCGATGAACCCAGCGAACCGACCGCAGCCCGGCCCGGCGCCGGCGGCAGGCGAAGACGCGCCGCCCGATTCTGGCGACTCCCCACGGACCTTCCGCGGACACGACCCGGACACGGTGGCCCGGCCGGCGATCGCCACGGCAACGCCGACGAAGTGCCAGGCCCGCACCCGGCTCTACCGCGACGGGACGCTCGTCAGCGAGGGCTTTCCCGTCGACCAGATCAGCGACTACCTGACCGACGACACGGTCGTGATCTGGCTGGATCTGCGCGATCCCGACCGCGACGACCTCGCCGTGCTCAGCGAGGAGTTCGGCCTGCACCCACTCGCCATCGAGGACGCGGTGCACGAGCGCGAGCGACCCAAGCTCGACCGGTACCGAAGTCACCTGTTCCTGACCGCGTATGCCGCACGCCTGGACAGGACAACCGGTGAGCTTGCCACCAGCGAGATCGCCGCCTTCGTCACGGAGCGGGCTCTCATCACGGTACGCAAGGACGACGGGCTCGACATCGGTGCGGTCACCGACCGCTGGGACGCCAGCCCTGACCTGATCAAAAGCGGCGTCGGCTACCTGCTGCACGGGCTGCTCGACTACATCGTCGACGGGCACTTCGAGACGGTGCAGACCCTCGACGAGGAGATCGAGGACCTCGAGGACCAGCTGTTCGCCGACCTGCCCCAGGATCGCGAGGTGCAGCGGCGCAGCTTCGAGCTCAGGAAGAGCCTGGTGCTGCTGCGCCGGGTGGTGCTGCCCATGCGCGAGGTCGTCAACGCGCTGATGCGGCGCGACCTGCATGTCGTCAGTGATGTGCTGCAGCCCTACTACCAGGACGTCTACGACCACGTGCTGCGCGCCACCGAATGGACGGAGAGCCTGCGGGACCTGGTCACGACGATCCTGGAGACGAACCTGACCATCCAGGGCAACCGGATGAACGTCATCACCAAGAAGGTGACGAGCTGGGCGGCGATCATCGCGGTGCCCACGTTCATCACCGGTTTCTACGGCATGAACGTGCCCTATCCCGGTTTCGGCAGGCAATCGGGCCTGATCAGCTCGGTGAGCATCATGCTCACCGCCGGTGTCGTGCTCTACGTCGTCTTCAAGCGCATGGACTGGCTCTAGGCCGTGTGCAGCTGGTAGGGACCCGGCCGCCCCGACCCCCGCCGGTCCCCGATGGTGTTACCGGTGTATCTAAACCGCTACCGCCGTATACGCCCGGCTTACCATTATCATCACGGGTATCTCTCATCCGGGGGGAGCCCGCGTGCTTCCTGGCCCGCGGCGGCGCCCACGCACGTGCTGACGAAATGCTCGCGCTCGGGCGTGCCGCGCCAGTACGGGACGGGGCGCCATTTGTGATCGGCTCGATTTAGGGGGACCTCATGGCCTCGAACGACGTCCGCATAGTCCAGCTTCCTGAGCGCCACGTCGAGGGAAAACGTCTCGGCCGGCACGTCCTGCACGACCCGCGCTCGCGGGATTTCACGGCGGAGCGCGCGACGAATATCGTCAGCGTCACCCACCAGGCCACGGGCCTGCCGCTGGACCAGGGGCAGATCGGATCGTGCACCGCGAACGCGCTTTGCGGCGCACTCGACTCCGCGCCCGACTTTGCCGGTGACACCGTGCTGAACGAGAAGGACGCGATCAGCCTCTACGAGCTCGAGACGCAACTGGAGGATAAGCCGTACCCGCCGAACGACCCGGGCGGCAGCGGCCTGATGGTCTGCAAGGCGGCCGTGCAGCGCGGGCTCATCAGCTCCTACACGCACGCCTTCGGCGTGCAGCACGCGCTCGAAGCGCTGGTCCTCCGGCCGGTGATCACCGGCATCGGCTGGTACTCGAGCTTCGACAAGCCGGATCCGTCGACCGGTCTGGTCCAGATCGCGCCGGGCGCCACGATCCGGGGCGGGCACGAAATCGTCGCGGAACAGATCGATGCGGACAACCAGCTCGTGTGGTTCTGGAACAGCTGGGGCGCCTCCTACGGCCTCGGCGGCCGGTTCTGCATGACCTTCAGCACCTGGGACCAGTTGCTCGCGAATCAGGGCGACGTCACCGTGCCACTCAGGTAGCGCGTCACACAGCGGCAGCCGTTTTGGATCATGCTCCGTAACGGCTGCGCAGGGTGGCGCCGACAGGCGCAGCGGGGGTTCCGGGGGGTCGCCCCCCGGGCAGGCAGAGCCTTAACTGACTGCCGCGGATGGGGCATCCACTGGTCCGGAGGGATCCCGTGGGGTGGAGCCCCCGGGGCGATACAGCCTGAACGGCGGCCGCGGGGTGGCACGGCCGGCGGGGTCACCGGCCCGTGTATGCGGCCGCGAGCTCGCGGAGCCTGGCGTGCGCGCCGTCCATCGGGTCGGCGGACGGCAGGTACCGCTTGCGCAGCCGTGCCACACACGTGTAGTTGGTGTCGCACACGTTCGCGAGCGGCGACTCGATGGCCTGCGTGACGAGCTGATAGGCGTCGAGCGGATCGAGCCCGTAGTCCGCCGTCAGCCAGCCGATGATGTCGTGTTGCGCGATACGGAACGCATCCTCGAGCGGCCGCGCCGAGCCGGCCGTCATGATGTGCGAATCGGACTCCAGGCGTGGCCAGGGGCAGGCGCGGCCTTTGATCAGGTCGACCGCGATCACTGTGTCCATGGCCGTCTCGACCGCCACGCCGCAGGTCTCCCCCTCCCCCTGCCGCGCGTGCCCGTCGCCAAGGGACAGCAGTGCGCCCGCCACGTTGACCCCGAGGTAGCACGTCACGCCCGCGCGCATCTGCGGCGTGTCCATGTTGCCGCCGAAGGCGTCGGGCACCAGCGCGCTGCGGACCTCCAGGTTGGCCGGTGCGACGCCGACGGTGCCGTGCATGGGCTCCATCGGCAGATCCACCGTGTAGCCGCCGCGGCGCGCGGTAAACCGGCAGGTACGCGCGGCCCGGTCCAGCTCCCAGATCCAGACGAGCTCGGGCAGCGGCTCGTGCAGCAGCGCCGTCAGGTGGGTGGCGGTCAGGGCGCCGAACAGCGGCACCGTCGCGGACGCCGCCCAGTCACGGGCCGGCTCGATCGAGATGAAGTGCACCGCCACCGTGTCACCGGGCTCGGCGCCTTCGATGTAGAAGGGCCCGGTCTGCGGGTTGAGGTAGGGGAACTCACAGACCTGCGACACGAGATCCTTCTCGCTGCGCACCCGCCCGGCGAAGCAGTCCTCGGTGAAGACCTCGAGCACCGCGGGCGGGCGGACCCGGGCGACCGGCGCGGCTCCGCCGAACGTCCACGCGTACTGCTCGGGCTTCGGGCGGAAGGCGATGACGCGTGGATCGCTCACGGCTACTCCCCCTCGCCGGTGCGGCGCTCCGCCTCGCCGGCCATGGCCGGCACCGCCTCGCCGATGTCGGCGTCGAGATGCACGAGGCCGACCTCGGTCACCCGCCGCGGGTCACGCAGATACAGGTAGCCGAGGTACAGGGCCCCGGCGACCATCCACGCGGCCACGCCGGGGGCCATGTAGGACACCGGCGGCGTGAGCGGCGTGATGAACGAGAACGCCTGGATGCCCACCGCGGCCAGCCACGCCGGGATGAACGCCCCGATGCCGAGCACCGGGACGACCAGGTGCAGGAACGGATTCCAGCCATGTCCGCGCCGCGCGAAGAACCCGATGCACGCCGCGTCCACGACGATGTAGATCGCCGCCAGGATGATCACGATGCCGGTGCCCACCATCGCGAAGGCGACTTCCGGGCCGTAGCCGAGGCCGAGGCCGAGCGTCACGGCGATCGTGACCGCGGTGCCGACCAGGATCGCGTTGACCGGCGAGCGGTGCCTGTGGTGCACCTGCGCAAGGAAGTGCGGGAACGCGCGGATGCGGCCCATCGCGAACGCGGTGCGGCTGGACACGTTCACGCCCGCGTTCGCGTTCGCGATGGTCGAGTTGACGATCGCGAGGAAGACGAAGAACCAGAAGATGCCGTAGAGGGAGCGGGCCATGCCCTCCCAGGACGCCGGGCCCGCACCGGTGAACCCGGCGAACTTGGCCGGGCCGAACGCCACGGCGGCGGCGTAGGTGGTGAACAGGTACAGGACGCCGATCCCGAGGGTGGCGCCGAGCACGGCCCGCTGGACGGTGCGCCCCGGATTGCGGGCCTCCTCCGCCAGCGGCGCGGCGCCCTCGAACCCGCCGAACGCGAGAATGGTGAAGACCGATCCCGCGATGACGCCCGACATCCCGTGGAAGCCGCTCGGGGTGTACTTCGTGGTGAACACGGACAGGGTGTTGTGGCTGCCCGCGTGGACCACCAGGAACACGCCGAGCACGAGGAAGACGCCGATCTCGAACACGCCGAGCACGGTGCCGAGGCGGGCGGAGGTGCGGATCCCGTAGTAGCCCGCGGCGAGCACGATCAGCGCGCCGAGGATCGACCACGGCCACCACAGGTTGGCCGGGTAGCCGGAAACCTCCGCGTTGATCGTGGAGGCCGTCGTGAAGCCCAGTTGCAGCAGCACGAGCGGTGGGATCAGCGCCCCGACGAGCACGTAGCCCCAGGCCACCAGGAAGCCCACCGACGGGTGCAGGCCGCGGGCCGCGTAGGTGGCGAGCGAGCCCGATGAGGGCATCTGGCGGGCCAGGACGCCGACGCACGACGCGCAGAACAGGCAGGCGACGAGGGCGAGGACGACCGAAAGGGGAAGCGATCCGCCGGCGAACGCGGCGCCCGCGGGTATGGACGCCGCGATCGCCGCGCCCGGCGCCATGTCGGTGATGCTCTGGAACAGCACCTCCCGCAGGCCGATCGCGTTCCGCCGCAGACCCGGGACCTTCGCGTTGTTCGTCGTCGCAGTCATGGCCGCTCCCTGGCGTTGCGCGCTGACCGGCGGGGTACCGCTGCGGCGATGATCCCACACGCCCGGGGATGGGAACC
>DATFVJ010000193.1:0-12998 GCA_035260365.1 Streptosporangiaceae bacterium | reverse complement strand
GAGCCTGCGAGCCCGCACGGCGCCGGCGGCCCGCGCTACGGCAGCCGTTAAGGCTGTATTGCCCCGGGGGGACGACCCCCCGGGATCCCCCCGCACCAATGGATGCCGCATCCGCGGCAGCCGTTCGGGATCTTGATTGTGGCTCTTCACCCCCCTTGACCGTCTCGGTAGACGGTATACAATCGCGGCAAATATGCCGGCAGTATACGACTCGGGGCAACCAAAGGCAGGGCTACATGGTCTACCACGAGCTCACGGTCTGGTCTCGCGGGATCATCATGGACAAGGAGGCACGCGACGTTTCCTCGTGCGTCGCGGCGGCGGCCCGGCGGCTCGGCTACCACGCGGAGAACGTCAGCGACTACGTCGACGACCCGGACCGCACCAACTGCCTGGTGCGGCGGTACGCGAGGTTCGGCGACGAGCCGATCGTCGACCGTTTCGTCTATGAGAACCCGCACCCCGACTGGGTCGTCCTCATCGAGGAGACCATCATCAAGGCGGTCAACTTCTTCCGCGGCACCCGCGACGGCCAGGGCGTGCTCGTCGTCAACTCGGCCCGCGATCCCGCCTATCTGCTCCGCTTCCTGCCCCCGGAGATGCTCGCCAAGCTGGGCAAACTCGTCGTGGTGGACGCCGTGGGCCTGGCCGATACCCGCGGCGGCACCAGCCCGTGGATGTTCGTGCGCGACCTGTCGGAGCTCGCCTTCGACCGGATGTCGACCGAGGGCGCGGCCGAGCGGCTCGCGATCGGCCTGGGCGTCGCGGCCCCGGTCATCGGCGCCCTGATCGCGGCGACCGGGGTGCTCCCGATCGACGAGGTCGCCGGCGTCGTCGCCGATCGCGACGCCATGATGCGCGGCGCGGCGGAGCACCGGGTCATCGACTACCAGGGCGCCACGCCGGCCGCGGCCGCCACCGACTGACCGACCGCACCGAGTGATTGGGGAACGCCTCATGTCCGTTCGCGGCACCAGGGTCCCGCCGCATTTGCGGCTGCCCATCGCCGGGGTGACACCGCCGCCCACCGAGGAGGCCGGCCAGCGCCTGTTCCCGACCGGCAATTTCCGCTTCTACCGGCCCGTGTACCGCGACAAGATGCCGCCGTGCAACAACGCCTGCCCGACCGGCGAGCAGATCCAGAAGTACCTGGACTACGTCAAGCACGACAGGTATCTCGACGGCTATCTCACCATCATGGAAGACAACCCGATGCCGTCGGTGACCGGCCGGGTCTGCTACCACCCGTGCGAGGCCGCGTGCAACCGGGGTGAGCACGACGAGCCGATCGGGATCAGGAACGTCGAGCGCTTCCTCGGCGACTACGGGCTCGCGCTGCCTGACAACCCCATCACGGCGACCCTCCCGGCGCTCAACGGCACGACGGTGGCCATCGTCGGCTCCGGCCCCGCCGGGCTGGCCTGCGCCTATCATCTGCGGCGGCGCGGCTACGCCAGCGTCATCTTCGAGGCGCTTTCGCGGCCCGGCGGCATGCTGCGCGGCGGAATACCGCACTGGCACCTGCCCGAGGGGATACTCGACGCCGAGATCGCGAAGATCCTCGACCTCGGCGGCATCGAGATCCGGTGCGGCGTCCGGGTCGGCACCGACATCAGCTGGACGGACCTCACCAGCCACCACGCCGTCTTCCTCGCCGTCGGCCAGGACGTCGGGCGCCGGCTGCCCGCCGAGGGCGCGCAGGCGCGTGGCGTCGTGGGTGCCCTCGAGTTCCTGCGCGAGGCCGGGTTCAACCGTCCGGTCAAGGTCGGCAGGCAGGTGCTCGTCGTCGGCGGCGGCAACACCGCCTCGGACGCGGCCCGCTCCGCGATCAGGCTCGGCGGCGGCACCGCGGCCATCGTCTCGCTTGAGTCCGCCGACGAGCTGCTGATCGTCGGCGAGGACCTCGAACAGGCCAGGGACGAGGGCGTGGAGTTCAAGGTCAACACGGCGCTCGTGCGCGTCATCACCGCCGACGGCTCGCCGGCCGGCCCGGTGACCGGGGCGGTGCTGTGCCGGGCCACGCCGGCCAAGGACGCGAACGGCGCGGTCACGCCGCAGTTCGAGGAGGGCACCGAGTACGAGGTCGCGTGCGACACCGTGCTCGTCGCGATCGGCCAGGTGCAGCAGCTCGACTGGCTGCCGCCCCACCTGGTCGAGCGCGGGCTGATCAAGTCGACCGGCTACGGCATCGTCGGCGGCACGCCGCAGACACCGGGCACGATCTTCGCCGGCGGCGACGTCGTGCGCGGGCCGGCGATGGTGGTCGACGCGCTCGGCGACGGCAAGCGCGCCGCGCACAACATCGACGCGGTGCTCCGCGGCCAGGCGCTCGCCCCGGGCGCGCCGGTGGAGGTCATGCCGTACGCCGGCCTGAACGCCGCGTACTTCGGCCACGCCGCCCGCGTCGAGGCGCCGATGGCGCCACCCGCCGAGCGGCGCCGCGGCCAGCAGATCGAGGTCACCCTGGCCTACAGCCGCGAGCAGGCGGTCGCGGAGTCCGATCGGTGCATGAGCTGCGGTGTCTGCAACGGCTGTGACAACTGCTACATCGTCTGCCCCGACGTCAGCGTGATGCGGGACGCGCGGACCAACGGCCACTACTCGATCCGCACCAACTACTGCAAGGGCTGCCTGGTCTGTGTGCAGGAATGCCCGACCGGATGCCTGGAGAAGGTGCCGGAGCTCGACTTCGACGAGCCGGCCTCGGTGACCCGGATGGAGACCGCCTTCGCGCCGTACGACGGGGCGCACGCCGAGCAGTCGGCGTTCACCAGGCAGCTGATCGAGGACCAGATCGCGGAGTACGACGCGGAGCGGCGGACTCTGGCGCACAAGGGCAACGGCGCAGGCAGCGGACAGACGGGAGCGCGGTGATGAGTTCGATCGTGGCGGGACCGGGGCCAGCCGGGCCGGCCGGGCCAGCGGGGGCGGCTCCGGTGCCCGCGCCGCTCGCCCGGCCGATGCGGACGCCGGACGGCGAGAGGTTCCTCGCCGAGCTGGCCGGCCAGCGGCAGCGCCTGAACGGCTGCGCCGCGGCCGCGTACGCCGCGCTGTACGCCAACGTGGACGTGATCACGGCGTACCCGATCCGCCCCTACACGGCGATCATGATGAACCTGGCGCAGTTCGTGGCGGACGGGCTGCTCGACGCCGAGTACATCCACGCCGACGGCGAGCATTCGCAGTTCTCCGCCGCGTTCGGCGCGGGTTCCTGCGGCGCGCGCGCGTTCACCGGGTCTTCGGGCGTGGGCGTGACGTACGGGTTCGAGATGTACTCGATCATCTCGGGCGCCAGGATCCCGATCCAGATGGCGATCGCCGACCGGACCCTCGACCCGCCGGGCGACTTCGGCTCCGAGCACACCGACGCGCTGTGCACCAGGGACATGGGCTGGCTGCTCGGCTGGGCCGCGACGCCGCAGGAGGCGTTCGACAAGAGCCTGATCGCGTACGCCACCGGCGAGGACCCGCGGGTGCTGCTGCCGCAGATGGTGTGCCAGGACGGCTACTTCGTCTCCCACATCGCCGGTGAGGTCGAGCTTCCCGACGTCGCCGACGTGGACCGCTACCTGCCGCCCTACCAGCTGCCGTTCCCGCTCGACCCGCGGCGGCCCCTCTCGCACGGCCCGCAGATCCATCCGGAGCAGGGCCCGCCGCTCCAGCTGGAGCGGGCCCGGGCGATGGAAGCGGCGATCCCGATCATCCGCGAGCACACCGACGAGTTCGGCGCGGTGTTCGGCAGGCACTACCCGCACTTCGTGGAGGAGTACCTGCTCGACGACGCCGAGATCGCGTTCGTCATCTCCGGCGGTCACGCGGTGACCTGCCGCGCGGCGGTGCGGCGGCTGCGTGAGCAGGGCGTGAAGGCCGGGATGGCGCGGCTGCTGTGGATCCGGCCGTTCCCCACCGAGGACCTGCAGCAGGCGCTCGCCGGGGTGAAGGCGGTCGGCGTGGTCGAGACCAACCTGGGCCTCGGCGGCGCCAGCTACGGCGGGATCTTGTCGCTCGACGTGACCACCGCGCTGTACCACACCCCGCACCGGCGGCCCCTCGTGACGTCCTTCATGGCCGGCCTCGGCGGCGAGACGGTGCCGGTGGCGGAGTTCGACTGGATGGCGGGCAAGCTCGCCCAGGCCCGCGACAGCGGCCGCGTGGAGAAGGCGACCCACTGGGTCGGTTTCGAGGACTGAGGACCACGTCAACTCGGAGTGGAGCCGTCATGGCCAACGAAGTTGTCCGGCAGATACTGCCGCTGTTCGAGGAGTCCGGGCGCGGTGCCGCGGTCGACGACAGCGAAGGTCGCGACCGCCACTACCTCCCTGACACTCCGGAGGAGGACCCGTACCAGGCAGGTCACCGGACCTGCGCGGGTTGCGGCCCGGCGATCGAGTACCGCTGGACGCTGAAGGCGGCGGGCCAGGACACGGTGCTCGCCGGGCCGACCGGGTGCATGTACGTCGCCAACTCGACGTACCTGTGCACCCCGTACACCGTGCCGTGGGCGCACACGCCGATCGCCAGCGGCGGGTCGTTCACGTCCGGGATGGCGGCGGGGTACGAGGCCATGATCCGCAAGGGCCGCTACCCCGGCCCGTACCCGAACATCATCGTCATGGCCGGCGACGGGAGCGCCGCGGACATCGGGCTCGGCTCGATCTCGGGCGCGCTGTACCGCAACCACGACGCGCTGTTCGTCTGCTACGACAACGAGTGCTACGCGAACACGGGCATCCAGACCTCCCCGACCACGCCGTACGCGGGCATGACGACGTTCACGCCGGTCGGCAAGGCGATACCCGAGGGCAAGACGCTGCCGCCGAAGAACCTGGCCAAGATGATGGCCGAGGGCCATCCGCACTGCTACGTGGCGACCACCACGGTCGGTTACCCCATCGACCTGATGAACAAGACCCGCAAGGGCCTGAACCATCACGGGGCCGCGTTCATGCACTGCTTCACCCCGTGCCAGAAGGGCTGGGTCTACCAGACCTCGATGACCGTGGAGATCGGCCGCCGGGTGGTGGAAGCCGGGCTGTTCCCCGTCTGGGAGTACGACCCGGCCGAGCGCAGGTACCACTACTTCCACCCGCCGGTGCAGCGCCCGGTGACCGACTACCTCGCCATGCAGGGCCGGTTCGGCCACATGCTGCCCGAGCACGTGGCCACGATTCAGCGCGCGGCCAACCTGAACTGGGAGAACATCGGCATGGACGTGCCGGCCAGTCTGCGCGCGGGTGAGGATCCCGCCCACCACCAGCGGCTCAGGGAGGAGGAGTACGCGATGCCGCTGAACCGGGGAGTGGGCGCCTAGGGCGGGCGTGCCATGGCGCACCAGCAGCCGGCGCCCCCGCGGTGGCAGCTTCGCTTCGACGGCGGCCGTCAGCAGCGGTATCTGCCCGACCGCAGGTCGGTGCTGCACTACGTGCTCGCCATCGGCCCGCAGGCGCCCGACCCGCGGTTCGAGGTGTGGGCCGGCGAGCGGGTGCTGCTGGCCGACGGCTCCGACGGCGGCGCCGTGTTCTCGCTCGCCGAGGTGATCGACCTCAGCGAGCCGGGCGCGGCCGACCGGGTACGCGCTGAACTCACGGGTTCCGCGGGTTCCGCGGGTTCCGGGCGTTCCGCGGGTTCCGCGGGTTCCGCCGGCCGCGACGGGGCGCCGTAGCCGTGCCAGCACCGCAGCCCACCGAACCCGGCGGCCGGAGGATCATCCCGCTGATGGTCGGGCCACCGGCGCCGACGGGCGAGCACCGTGCGGCGATGCGCGGCGCGGTCGTGCAGGTGGTCCGCGACCTCGTGATCGAGCGGGTGCCGCCTGCGGCGCGCTCACCCTATTTCGATCGGGCGCTGGCCCTGCTCGACGTGGCGGGCTGGGGCCTGGACGAGCTGGTCGAGGCGGCCGGCGAGGGACCGGCGCGGGACCGGTTGCTGCGTGCGGTCGGCCTCGCGGAGAACTGAGCAGGAGGTGTGTTTGTGCACGTCTACCCGTTCGAGCTGAAGCTGCCGCTCGCGCCGTACCGGTTCGTCTGGCGGGGCGAACCAGCGGTCGAGGCGGAGAAGCACCGCTCGGCGCTGTTCACCGAGGAGCGTTACACGCACGCCGACGGCTCAGTAGTGATCATTCGTGAGTACAGCGCCGACGGTTCTTTTCACATCATGTCGGACCGCGCGGAGATCGAGCTGATCGACAACGCGCAAGACCCGTATGCCCCCGACCCCATCAGCCTGGTGCGGCTGCCGTGAGGCTGCGGTGAGCCGGCCGGCGTAGTTCCACTGAACCCCGCACCTTTGGTGGTGACGGATGTGACGGACGCAGCAAGGCCCCGTTGCCCGGGATCGACGAGCCCGCGGTGCCACGCGAACCGCCGTGCCCGCGGCGGCCGGATCGCGCCCCAGCGTGTCCTCGATGATCCCGAACGGCTGCGGCGCTCGTCGTGACGTTCAGGTGCAAGGCGCCGACGGTCGCGCAGATGGAGCGGGCCGTTCGGGCCGCGGCGAAGAAGGAGGTGACCGCGCCGGCCGCGACGTCCACCGCGTAGGTCCACCGGTGACGCCGGCGGTGATGGCGCCAGCGCCACGACAGGTACCCCACGCGGCTGCGGAGCCGGGGTGACGCCGGCGGTGAAGGCGCCGGCGTCACCCCGGGCTTGGGCGGCGCTGATTCAGGGCGTCATCCGCCGGCCCGGCCGTGGTAGGCCAGCCGGGTCATCTCGACGTGGCGGCGCATGATCTCGGCGGCCTTCGCGGCGTCACCCGCCTCGATCGCGTCGATCAGCGTCTCGTGCTCGTGCCAGGACTCCCGCCCGCGCGCGAGCGCGACCGGCCGGTGGTGCCAGCGCATCCGCCACTCCACGATGCCGGCCAGCTCGGCGAGGATGGCATTGCCGGACAGCGCGGTGATCTCGTCGTGCAGCGCGGCATTGGCCGCGACGACACGCCGCGGGTCGTCGTGCGCGAGCGCGTCCGCGCCCTCGCGCAACCGGGCGCGCAGCCTCGACACGGCGGCGGCTGACGCGTTCGTGGCGGCGAGCCGCGCCGCTTCCGCCTCGAGCAGAATGCGCACGTCGAGCAGGCGGTCGACCTCGTGCTCCGTCGGTACGTGGACGAAGGCGCCCTGGCCGGGCCGCAGGTCGACCCAGCTCTCCGCCTCGAGGCGGTGCAGGGCTTCGCGCACCGGCTGGCGGCTGACACCCAGCTGCCTGGCCAGCTCGGCCTCGACGAGGTGCTGGCCGGGTGGCAGTGTCCCGCCGACGATGAGATCGACAAGTGCCTCGTAGACGGTCTGGCGGAGCGGTACGGGGCGCTGCACCGGCTGGATCGGCGCGATGGGCTGGCCGGCGCCGCCCGGATGGCCCACCGGCGCGGGCGAAGTTGTCATGGCGGTCCCGGTAGATGGTGACGTCCGACCCTGCAAGCATATCGACGACTGTATGCAATGTGCGGTGCGGGTACCCGTCAGGGCACGTCCCGCGGCTGCAGGTCCTGCGCGTCGCGCGGCTCCGAGTCTTGCTCTGGGTCTTGCGCGTCGCGGCGGTGCGCGTCCGGCCCGCCTGGTTGCGCGCCCGCTCTGCCGCTGGCCTGGTCCGCGGCGCGTGCCCGGGCGGTCCTGCTCAGCGCCGCGAGGCGGTCCACGAGCGGCCGCGCCTCGTCGTCGGGCCGGTCGCGGAATTCCGCCCGGACGCGCCGGCCCGCGGCGTCGACGTGCACGGTGGCGAGCCGCAGCCGCCGCTGCAGCGGCCCCTGCACGAGCCGTACGCTCTGGGTCTTCTCCAGCGGAAGCCAAACCGTGACCCGGCGGATTCTTCCCGTGACCGCGATCGCGGCCGCGTCGTCGTGGCCGGCCGCGAGGAAGTGGTAGCTCAGCGGTGCCTTCAGCCGGGCGCGGGCCGGCGGCCGGTACGGCCGCGGCGCGACGTTCCCGAGCACGGTGTGTACCAGGTGGCGGGCGACGTCGGCGCGGCCGACGGGCAGCAGGGCCTTCTTGACCCGGTCGGCGTGACTGCCTTCGTCCCGGCCGGGATGGCCCGCGACGTCGACCTCGAGCCTGCACCAGCCGAGCGGGCGCCAGATCAGCGGCTCGATCATCCGCACCGCCTGCACGCGCCGGATCGGGATCGTCTCGGCCACCGTGCTGAGCAGCCCGCGGCGGATCCGGATTCCGTCGCCGGACTCCGCGACGGTGAAGCCGTACTGTGAGGACAGGCGCCGCCATAATACGGCCGACGCCGCGAGCAGGTAGGCAAGCAGTGTGCTGCCCGTCACCAGGGTCACCTGCGCCCCGCCGTGGCCGGCCGACGTGATGTGCCGCGCCGTCGCCGGAAAGATCGTCCGCAGTACCACGGCCGCCAGGGCGAGCGCGACCACCGGGGTCGCGCCGGACAGCAGGACCGAGCCGATCAGGCGCCCGTTCGGCACGACGGTGACGAGACGCTCGGACGGCTCGGGGGTGTCGGGGTGCAGGCCGTGGTGCGCGGCCAGCAGCCTGGCCCTGAGGTCGGCGGCCACCTGCTCCGACAGGTACGCGAGCCGCCCGTCCGCGGAACTGGACCCGGCGAGCCTGATCCGCAGTTCCGCGAGCCCGAGCACTCGGGCGAGGAACGGGCGCACCAGGTCGACCGCCTGGATCCGGGCGACGGGCAACTGCCGTGAGTCGCGGCGCAGCAGGCCGGTTTCGATGCGCAGCGTGGCGCCATCGAGTTTCCATCGGGTGACGAGCCACTTCACGGTGGCCGCGACGGCCACGGCGATGACGGCGGCGAGATCGTAGATCCGGAACCCGTCGATACCGAATCCGCCGCCAGGCCCGGATCGCGCGGGCGCCGAGACCGTCAGCACGAGCAGCAGCGCCACCACCAGCCGCCCGGTCCTGACCAGGGGCGAGAGCGGGTGCAGCCGGCGCCAAGTAGTCACAGTCACAGCCCGGCAGCCTTGGCTTCGCCCAGGGCGGCGAGCCGCTCGCGCAGCCGTTCGGCTTCGCGGGGTTCCAGCCCTGGAATGCGCGCGTCGGTCGCGGCCGCGGCGGTGTGCAGCTTTACGGTCGCGAGTCTGAACACGCGCTCGACGGGTCCCGCGGTCACGTCGACGAACTGCATCCGCCCGTACGGCACCACGGACAGGCGGCGCACGAGCACGCCGCGTGAGACGAGCAGATCCTCGTCACGCTCCTGGTACGCCCACGAGCGGAAGCGATTCAGCAGGAACCACGCGGCGGCTGCCCCGCAGGCCACGACGGCCGCGACCGCGATGCCACCGGCCACGGCGCCGCCCAACGCCGTGGCCAGGATCCCCGCGGCCACGGCGGCCACCCCGGCCACGGCCGCCACCTCGGCGCGCCGCATCTGCCAGAGCCTGGGGGATGGCGAGGTCCATCCGAGCAAAGCACCGCCGACCATGCTCAAAGGTTACGGTGCGCCGGGTCCGCGCGCCCGCCGTTGCCGGCTTCGTAGGTGCCAGCTCGCGCTCTGATCCCGTCGCATATCCGCCCTCGCATATCCGCCGTCGCGCTGGGGACGGAGGAGGCTCGGACTGGTTGACGGGGGAGCGGAGGTGCTGGCGTCCGGGACATTCCTGAAACTCGGTTTTGAGTCTCTCGATCTCGCGCGCCCGCTCGCGAAGCTGGCTGTACGCCGGCCGCTCGCGGATGCGGGCCAGAGCCCAGCGCACGGCGTCCGCGCGGTTGGCCGCGATGCCCGCGGTGATCAGCGCGTCCAGGGTTTCAGATCAACCGGCCCGAGCCGGGCCTCACGGGGGTGAACTCGCCTCCCGCGAGCCCGCCGCGGGCGCTCCCGAGCATGAGCCGGGGGCCGTGGCCGGTCCCGTCGCCGGTGAGAAACTCGAGCCGTCTAGCCTCGGGAAGCCTTGCTGAAAGATCTTGCCGGAACTGCCTGATCGCGCCGCGGTGGCGTTCTCGAAGGCGTCGAGGGCCTGCTTCTGGCCCTGCTTTCGTCCAGGGCTTCGATGAACACCCGGACCGCCAGTTCTCCTGGCTCGATCACCGGGTCGACAACCCGGTCTCCTGAAACGTTCATCCACGCTGCGCAGAGCCCGGCGCTCCCGGCGCCGTCGCTGGGCCCTCGGCCACCGTATCGGCGCGCATAGCAGCGCGATGGGGGATGATGGGGGCATGACGGCACAGCCGGCGGATGACTATGACCCGGACGACCCGGTGGAGATCCTTCGTGTCCTGCCCGCCCGGTTCCATGAGCAGTTCCTGGCCGAGTACGACGTTGCCGTCGCGGGCGCCCGGCAGCCGGAGCAGTACCGGCAGCTGCACCACCTGCTGCGGCTGTGGCGGCTGAGCGCGATCGCATTCTCCGATCCGGGATATGAGACCAGGCGCCAGGCCGTGGAGGAGGCGGTGCGCACGGGCACGCGGGGGACGCCGATCGACGAGATCGTCCCGGACTGGGATGAGCGGCTCGCGGCTGCCCGGCGCCGGCGCGCGAGCGGGTGAGCTATCGGCCTGAGTTCGAGGGTGACGCATTGGTACAGCTCAACGGCCTGCCGAAGGCCGCTTTCGACGCCCGCGACAGGATTTGAACCTGCGCTCACGGCTTCGGAGGCCACCATTGTGATCTAGCGATTTGCGGTCTATCCGCTTGCAATCAGTCGGCGTCGTCGCTGATGGCCAAGGTCATTCCGGGCATTTTCCGCATCATGGGGTCGGATCGCCGACCGTCGTTCCTGTCCAGACCGCCCAAGAAATTCAGTCGCCGGATGGTACGTCTTGACCGCCGCGGAGTGGCCAGCGACGGCAGACCACGTCTGGCTGGCCACTCCGCATTACCGCGACCGCACTGACCCTAGAGAGCCTTCGACCAGGCGTGGGCCGGCCAGACGCCGCTGTTGGCCCAGATGTGACCATCAGTGGCGAGCGCAACAGCCCAGGTCGGGCCCGTGCCATTGCCGACCGAACCGGCGCCGGCCCCGGAGGTGATCCTGCCACCAGCGCTGTGCCACCCCGCGGTGGCCCCGGCGAACTCGTTGTACCAGAGGGCGTTGTCGCCGCCGCGGGCGTAGACGATGCCCGCCCCGGCCGACGGGGTCGCAGCGCCCAGTTCGGCGCCGAGCCGGCCGCCGAGTGACGTCCAGCCTGACCAGTGCGAACCGTCAGTGGTCCGCTTGACCCACACGCCGTGGTTCGACCCCACGACGAGCACGTAGAGGGTGCCGCCGGTGTTCACCGCCGCCGGGGCCGTGCCCGCGAGCACCCGGCCGCCGAGGTTCAGCCACCTGGTGGTGGTGGTCAGGTGATCCAGCCAGGCGCCGCCGTCGGCCCCACGGACGACCACGTCGATCGTCTCGGTGCTGCCCAGGGCGCCCGCTGCGGCACCGGGCCTCGATGCCAGCTTGCCGCCGAGACTGTTCCAGCTCCCCGGGCCGCCGCTCACGTACAGAGCATTGTTGGTGCCCCGGCCGAAGACGAGAGTACCGCCCGTCGTGCCACCCAGGGCGCCGGGCGGAACGAACACCGGGCCCGGGCCGCCGATGAGGTTACCGCCTGCGGGTGATGCCGCCGTCGGATGGGTCAACGGCGCAAAATAGGCATGCCTGTCCGAGCCGGTGTAGAAGAGCAGAGCTGGGTTGCCTGTGCCGTTCCACGCGATACCTGGCGCGACACCCGCCGCGGGCGGCGGCACCGCGGCCGTCGCGGCCGTCGCGGCTGTCGCGTGCGCCTCGTAGCTGCCTACCGCCCACTTCGCGGCCGGGCCGGGTGTGCTCGCCGCTCCCGCGACGCCTGGTACCAAGCCCACGGTCAGCGCCGCGATCGCCGCGAACGCCGGCAGGCCTAACCCCATTGACATCTTGCGTGCTGAGATCATGTGAAGCCGCGCCTCCCTCGTGTATGGGTGTCTGATGCTAGACCTAACGAACACCCGACGGCGGATGAGGACCGGGACGGCCTGCCGAAAGCGCCCGCCGTGTCATCGGCGCGCCGGGCCGTTCGCGTGGAACCGGCTCAGCCGAACGGCAGCAGCTTCCACCCCGACCAGGTACCCGCTGTGAAGGTGTCCTGGTACAGCCTGCCGTCAGCCCCGTCGGCGACGGCCTCAGCCGCCCCGGCGCCCGCCGGTGTGGCGGCCGGCGACGTGGTCAGGATGCCGCCGAGGGCGGTCCAGGCCGACCAGGTACCGGAAAAGCTGCGCTCGTAGACGGCGCCGCCCGTGCTTTGGACGAAGATCTCGACCGGCCCGCCGGGAACGGTGATGGCGGCAGGGCCGCCGGCCACGACACCGCCGAGGCTCTGCCAGCCTGCCCAGCGGCCGCTGTGGCGGGTGTTCTGGTAGATCTGCTCGTCGGTACCTGTCACGAATACGTCGAGATCCCCTGACGCGCTGAAGGTCAGCCCGATCGGCGCGTCGAGTGCCCGGCCGTTCAGGCCGGCCCAGCCGCCCCAGCCGGTCGCGGGCGTGTAGGTCTTGACGTAGACCGCGTGGTCGGTGCCGCGGACAGCCACCGCGAGCTGCCCGCCGGAGGTCGCGGCGACCGCCGGCGGCGCGGTCGCGGTGCCGCCGATCGACGTCCATGGCCCGGTCGGCGCGCCGTTGGCGATGCCGCGCAGCCACGTCGCCCGGTCGGTCCCGATGACGGCGGCTTCGAGCCGCGGTGTTCCTGGCACGGGTGCCGCCGCCGGCTGGGTGATCATCCGGGCCCCGAGGGAGACGGGGCCGGCCCACGCGCCGCCGCTGCCGGTAAACGCGGCCAGGCTGTTGTCGCTGGCCCGCTCGAAGACCGTGAGCTGGCCGGCGCCCGTCGCCGCGGCGGCTACCGTGCCGCCGACAAGGCCGGTCTGCTGCTTGGCGATGAGGACGTGCAGCGCCGCGCCATCCACCTGCGCCGCGAACGCCGGATCCGACCCGGCTCGCTGCAGCACGGCGTTGTACATGGCCGGGACGACGGCCGGATTCGTGGCGAGCACGAGGTCGCCGCCTGCCGCGATGAAGTCTACGGCCTGGGCGGCAGGGCTGAGCTCGCTCACCGCTGCCGCCTCCATCGAGTCG
>DATFVJ010000192.1:0-10298 GCA_035260365.1 Streptosporangiaceae bacterium | reverse complement strand
GGTCACATCGGTCACGTGGTCGTGGACCCGGACACCGGCCCGCCGTGTCAATGCGGCGGCAAGGGCTGCCTGGAGGCAATCGCCCGCGGGCCCGCACTCGCGCAGTGGGCGCAGCAACAGGGCTGGCGCCCCGGCCAGCGCGACGTGACCGCCAAGGACCTGGCGGACGACGCGGCGCGCGGCCACGCCGTGGGTGTCGCGGCCATGCGCCGCGCCGGGCGAGCGATCGGCATCGCCATCGCCTCGGCAACGCACCTGTGCGACCTCGAGGTCGTCGCGATCGGTGGTGGTATGGCCCAGGCAGGCCCGCTGCTCTTCGGCCCGATCGACGAGACCGTGCGAACCTACGCGCGGCTCGACTTCGCCCGGGAGGTGCGCGTGGTTCCGGCCGGCCTCGGCCAGGACGCCGGCCTGATCGGGGCGGCTGCCCTCATTTTCGCCGCCGACCGTTACTGGTCCGGCGGCTAACGCAGCGCGAACGATGCGCCTGATGGGCCCGCGGCCTGGCGGCCCCGCGGCCTGGCGGCACGGGTCACCGGGCCCGCGGACCGTGCGAGACTGCACGAATGGCGCTGCCAACTGGCCCGGTCCGGCTCGGCGACGCTGTCGCCGCCCGCGAACTGCTCCGCGACGTGATCACGCGGACGCCGATGCTGCATTCGTGGGTGCTGTCCGACCGGCTCGGCGGGCCGGTCTACCTGAAATGCGAGAACCTGCAGCGCACCGGTTCTTTCAAGGTACGCGGCGCGTACTCGCGGATCTCGAGGCTGCCCGCGCAGGAACGCGCGAAAGGTGTGGTCGCCGCGAGCGCGGGCAACCACGCCCAGGGCGTGGCGTTCGCCGCGCACGCGCTCGGTACCAAGGCGACCGTGGTCATGCCCGAGGGAGCGCCGCTGCCCAAGGTGGAGGCCACCCGCTCGTACGGCGCCGACGTCGTCTTCCACGGCGGCGGCGTCGACGGGTGCATTACCGCGGCGCTTGCGCTCGCGGACGATCTGGGCGGCGTCTTCATTCACCCCTTCGACCACAAGGACACCGTCGCGGGAAACGCCACCCTCGGCCTGGAGATCGTCGAGCAGTGCCCACAGGTCCGTACGATCGCCGTCTCCGTCGGCGGCGGCGGGCTCATCTCCGGCGTCGCGGTCGGGGCACGCGGCAGCGATCCCGCTATCCGGGTCATCGGCGTGCAGGCCGAGGCCGTCGCGCCCTACCCGGTCTCCCTCGCGGCCGGGCATCCGGTACCGGTGGAGCTCGCGCCGACCATGGCCGACGGGATCGCCGTCGGCAGGCCGGGCGACCTCACCTTCGGGATCGTCGCGGCGCTCGTCGAGCAGGTCCTCACGGTGCCGGAGGACACGCTGTCGCGCGCGCTGCTGCTCTGCCTTGAGCGCGCCAAGCAGCTTGTCGAGCCCGCCGGTGCGGCGACCGTCGCGGCGCTGCTCGACCACCCCCACGCATTCGAGCCGCCGGTGGTGCTCGTGCTCTCCGGCGGCAACATCGACCCGATGCTGCTGTCCAAGGTGCTCAGATATGGCCTCACCGCGGCCGGGCGCTACCTCGCCTTCCGCTGCCGCATCCCGGACCGGCCCGGCGGCCTCGCGACCCTGCTTGCCGAGCTTGCCGGGCTCGGCGCCAACGTGCTCGGCGTGATGCACGAGCGGGTGACGCCCCGGCTGCGCCTGGAGGAGGTGGAGGTCGCGCTGCAGGTGGAGACCCGCGGGCCGGTGCACAGCGACGAGGTGATCTCACGCCTCCGCGCGGCCGGGTACACCCTGATCTTCAGCTGACCGCGGGATCTTCAGCCAGCCCCGCGATCTTCAGCTGACCGCGCCCAGGGCGACGGCCAACGGAACCCCGCGTACATCGCGCCGGTCCGGGTCACAGGTTGCCGCGCCTGGCCTGCTCCCGCTCGATCGCCTCGAACAGCGCCTTGAAGTTGCCCTTGCCGAACCCCTGTGAGCCGTGCCGCTCGATCAGCTCGAAGAAGACGGTCGGCCGGTCCTGCACCGGCTTGGTGAAGATCTGCAGCAGGTAACCGTCCTCGTCGCGATCGGCCAGGATGCCGAGTTCGCGCAGCTCACGCATTGGGACGCGCGTCCGGCCCACCCAGTCGCCGAGCGTGTCGTAGTAGCTGCCCGGGGTGGCGAGAAACTCCACGCCCGCCGCGGTCATCGCGCGGACGGTAGCGACGATGTCGTCCGTGCGCAGCGCGATGTGCTGCACCCCCGGACCGCCGTAGAACTCCAGGTACTCGTCGATCTGGGACTTCTTCTTGCCCACCGCGGGTTCGTTGATCGGGAACTTCACCTTGCCCGAGCCGTCGGCGACCACCTTGCTCATCAGCGCGGAGTACTCGGTGGCGATGTCGTCGCCGACGAACTCCTTCATGTTGGTGAATCCCATCACCCGGCGGTAGAACCCGACCCACTCGTCCATCTTGCCGAGCTCCACATTTCCGACGCAGTGGTCGATGCCGGTGAACAGCGCCGGCCGGGCCGCGGCCGCACCGCCCACGGGACCGGCCGCGACGTATCCGGGCAGGTACGGGCCGCTGTAGTTGGATCGCTCGACCAGCGTGTGCCTGGTGTCACCGTAGGTGGCGATCGCCGCGAGCACCACTTTGCCGTGCTCGTCCTCGAGGACGTGCGGCTGCGCGAGCCCGCGGGCGCCGCGGCGGGTCGCGTCCGCGTAAGCGGCCTCGGCGGACGGGACCTCGAGGGCGAGGTCGATCACGCCGTCTCCGTGCGCCGCGACGTGGGCCCCGAGGTCCGTGCCCGCGCGGACCGGGGCGCGGAACACGAACCGCGCGCTCCCGGAAACAAGCACGTAGGCGTCCTCGTCGCTCGAGCCGGTCTCCGGGCCACGGTAGGCCGCCACGGTCATGCCGAACGCGTGGGCGTAGTAGTACGCGGCCTGTCTCGCGTTGCCGACCGCGAAGACGACCGCGTCGATACCGGAAAGCGGGAAGCCCTCTGATACGGATGAGACTGATGCGTCGTGCGCTGCGAATGCGGTCATCTGCGTGCTCCTTCGCGCTCCCGGCCCGATGGGCGCCGATACGTCTGATCGTGATGACCGATCGCAAAATGTGCAAGAGATCGCATAATCTCTATACAAGATGCATAGCATGAGTAGCAAAACGCTGGATCGCGTGTACAGCATGACCACGGCGACGGCGTGACCACCGGAGGGAGCCCGGCCGTGATAGACGACCTGGACGCGGGGATCATCGAACTGTTCGCCGCCGAGCCCCGCATCGGCGTCCTCGAGGTGTCACGCAGGCTGAATGTCGCGCGCGGCACCGTGCAGGCGCGGCTGGACCGGCTGCACGCCCGCGGCGTGGTCACGGGCTACGGGCCCGACGTGGACCCGGAGGCGATCGGGCACGGCGTGACGGCCTTCGTGACCCTGGAGATCCGCCAGGTCGGCGGGCACGATCCAGTAGCCGAACGGCTAGCGCTGATTCCCGAGGTCCTGGAGGTGCACACGATCACCGGGGCCGGGGACATGCTCTGCCGCGTCGTCGCGCGCACCAATGCGGACCTGCAGCGGGTGATCGACGCGATCGTGGCGGCCGATGGCGTGGTGCGGGCGGCCACCGTCATCGCGCTCGCCACTCCCGTGCCCTACCGGGTGCTGCCCCTGGTGCGCGCCGCGGCGCGCACCAGGACAGGCCCGCCAGCGCCACCTTACGGAGGGGTCATCTCGCCGACGTAGGGAACCGATTCGAGGATCTCGACCGTGGCACTGCGGCCGTTCGGCAGCGAGTACGTCGCCTTCTCGCCGACCTTCTTGCCGTTGATGGCGCTGCCGAGCGGGGACCGGGGCGAGTAGATGTCGATCGGGCTGCCGCTCTCCTCGCGGGACGCGAGCAGGAAGGTTACCTCTTCCTCGTCGCCGTCGAACCTGATCGTCACGGTCATCCCAGGCCCAACCACCCCGTCGGTACGGGGCGGATCACCTACCCGCGCCGTCTCGAGCAGGTGCTGTAGCTGGATGATCCGGCCTTCCTGCTTGCCCTGCTCCTCCTTGGCCGCGTGGTATCCGCCGTTCTCGCGAAGATCGCCCTCCGAGCGGGCGGCTTCGATCTTCTTGGCGAGCTCCATCCGACCTGGCCCCGAGAGGTGGTCCAGCTCGGTTTTGAGCCGGTCGTACGCCTCCTGGGTGAGCCAGGTGACGTTGGCATCGCGGGTTTCGGTCACGGGCACTCCTCGTACTGCTGTACTGCACGGGACATATGCCGTCGGCCCGGGTACCCGGGGGACGGCTCTCGGCGTAATCCTCTGAGGCTAACAAGGCTCGGGTACCGCGTCGTCCTGGTCAACATCCAACTTGGCCCGAATCTGTATTCTCAGCTGACGTTCGCGGCGGCGCGCGGCACGCGGGAATGCCGTCCCACGGCCATAATGTTGTCCCCGTGTACGCTCCCGCGCGCCTGTGGGCAGTGCGCGCGGGCAGATGCGTGCGGACGGGAAAGTCATCACCTGGGAGGTCATAGTTGTCTGGCGAGTCCTGGTCTGACAAGGCGTCCGGCAGCGCGCCCGGCGACGACGGCCCGCTGCGGCTGCTCGCGGTGCACGCCCACCCCGACGACGAGTCGAGCAAGGGTGCCGCGACGATGGCAGCCTATGTGGCCGAGGGCGCCCAGGTGCTCGTGGCCACGCTCACCGGCGGGGAGCGCGGCGACATCCTGAACCCGGCGATGGACCGGCCCGAGGTGCGGTCGGACATGGCTCGCATCCGCCGCGAGGAGATGGACCGCGCGCGCGAGATCCTCGGCGTGCAGCAGCGGTTCCTCGGCTTCGTCGACTCTGGCCTGCCCGAGGGCGACCCGCCGTCCCCGTTGCCCGGCGGCTGTTTCGCGCTCCAGCCGCTCGACGTCGCCGCCGCGCCGCTCACCGCGCTCATCCGTGAGTTCAGGCCGCACGTCGTGGTCACCTACGACGAAACCGGCGGCTACCCGCACCCGGATCACATCAAGTGCCACGAGGTCTCGATGGCGGCGTTCGACGCGGCGGGCGACCCGGACGCCTACCCGGGGGCCGGCGAGCCGTGGCAGCCGCGCAAGCTGTACTACCACGCCACCTTCCACCGGGCGCGCTTCGAGGCGATGCACGATGAGATGCTGCGGCGCGGACTCGAATCGCCGTACGCGGAGTGGATGGCAAGCTGGGAGGATCGCGCCGACGGCCGCCCGGAGCTTGAGATCACCACCCGGGTCGCGTGCGGCGACTTCTTCGAGGTGCGCGACCGGGCGCTGATCGCGCACGCGACCCAGATCGACCCGAACAGCTTCTGGTTCGCCTGCCCGCTTGACGTGCAGCGCGCCGCGTGGCCCACCGAGGACTACCATTTGGCCAGGTCGCTCGTTGACACCGAGCTTCCGGAGGACGACCTCTTCGACGGCATCAGGGAGAAGGTGCCCCTGTGACATCGCCCGCGGCCGTGATATCGCACGCGGCCGCCGCGTCGCCCGTGCCCGCCAACAGCAACGACATCACGCCCGGCGTGCTCGGGTTCCTGGTGATCGCCGCCCTGGGGGTGGCGCTTTACCTGCTGATGCGCTCCATGAACAAGCATCTGCGGCGGGTCAGGGCGGTACGCGACGCGGGTCTCGCGCCCGGCAGCGACCTCGCGGGCACCGCCGCCAGCCATGCCGCCAACGGTCCGGCCAAAGTCAACGGTGCGCCCGGCGCTCCCCCAAGCGATGCGGAAAGCACAGATCCATAACGGCCGCCGCGGATGCGGCACCCATTGGTGCGGGGGCCCTCGCCCGGGGGGCGACCCCCCGCACTGGGCGTCGTCCCGAGGCCGCCGCGGGCGGCGGCTTCCGGCGGGCTGTGCCTGCGTCCGGGGTCAGCGCGCGGTTTGCGAAGGATGCTGCCCGGTCGGCGATTCGCCGCCGGCCGCGCGGCGGCGCGCTGATAGCCTGACGGCTCATCGGGCGTCGTGGCACGGACCGGTGCCGCATGGGCCGGTACCGCGACCGTCGCCGGTCCACGGGCCGGTCCCGCACGGGCCCGGTGCAGCAACGATCGGGTGCCTGGAGATCAAGCCATGCTGGTGATACAGGGGATCTGGGCGTACGGCTCCCTGTGTCTGTGGGCCGAGGATTCCACCCTCCCCGCGAATTCACCGCCGCGGCCGGGACGCTCGTCGCGGGCGCCGAGGCCGCACCCGTTCGCCGCCGACACGGAAGCCGTCGCCGGGGCCCTGACCCAGTTCGCCGGACCGGTCGCCGACCTCGTCCGCAAGGCGGCCGGCGAGGAGCTGACCCTGTGGCTGCCCGCCACCGCGGAAGGACCGCTCCATTCGCCGGAGCTTAGCCGCGAGCCTGGCGAGCCCGCGCGGCAGCCGACCGGCCGCGCCCGGCTTGCCGCGTGGCGGGTACCCGCCCTCGCGTTCGAGCCCGCCGCCGCGCTTGACGTGCTCGCCACCGTCGCCGCGCCAGGGGCGTACGCGGCGGAAGCGGCGATCGGCGGCTGCGTGCATTACCTCGCCGCGGTCGGGCGGATGGCCGCCGACCTGGCCGGCCGTGGCCGCGTGCTGCCCGCGCTGACGAGCGGCGGCGGCTACGTGGCGCGGTGGCGGCCGGTCCTTTCCGGGGCGGACGTCGAGCACGCGCGAGCGCTCGCCGGGGCGATGCCGCCGCTGTGCCGGGCCAGCGATGCCGACGGGGAGCCGTCGGCGACGGTCCTCACCGAGGCGCTGGAGGCGCTGACCGACGCCGCCGTGCGCGGCGCGCTCGGCCCGGGCAACGGTGATTCCCGCGGCCCTTGGGCACTGCTGCCACCCCGCCGCGGTCGCGTGCCCGCGGCGATCCCGGTCGCCGAGCGCTGGATCGCGGCACTGACGGCGGCGGATCCGCACGTCACGGTCGCGACCCGCGAGGAGGACGCCGCGGCCGCGGAGCTGGCCGGCGCGCTCGCCGAGTGGCGGGCGGCGGCGCAGGTCCCCGCCGGTCCGGTGCGGACCTGCTTCCGCCTGGTCGAGCCCGGGCCCGGCGCGGGCGCCGCCGGGCACGACACCGGCGACGCCGCGGCCACGACGTGGGCGGTCGAGTTCGCGCTTCAGTCCACCGAGGACCCGAGCCTGGTGATCTCTGCCGCCGATATCTGGGCCGCCGATATCTGGGCCGGCCAGGGGGCGGCCGGGTGGGCCGGCCCCGCGGCCGGGATCAGGCACCCGGAGGAGGAACTCCTCGCGGGCCTTGGCCGCGCCGCGCGGCTGTTCCCCGGGCTCGACGCGGGCCTGCGCTCGGCGGCACCGGCCTCGATCAGCACCGACGCCGCGGGGGCGTACGCGTTCGTGAAGGACACCGCGCCGCTGCTCGCGGGTTCCGGTTTCGGGGTGCTGCTTCCGGCCTGGGCACGCAAGTCCCGGCTGGGCCTGAAACTCACCACCCGTTCGAAGCAGACGTCCCGCGGCTCGGCCGGCGCCGGCGCGCCCGGGTTCGGGCTGGACGACCTCGTCCAGTTCAGGTACGACCTCGCCGTCGGCGGCGAGGCACTCGACCCGGACGAGCTGGCCGAGCTGGCCAGGCTGAAGGTCCCGCTGGTCCGGCTGCGCGGTCAGTGGGTGGAGCTCGACCAGCGGCAGCTTCAGGCCGCGCTGCGGTTCATGGAGCGCAGCGCGGCCGGGACCATGCGCGCGGGCGACGCGCTGCTCGCAGCGCTGCACGGCGGGCAGGAGGCGGCCGGGCTGCCGGTCGTCGAGGTCGACGCGGACGGATGGCTGGGCGACCTGCTCTCCGGCGAGGCGGACCGGCGGCTGGAACCGATCGGGACGCCGAACGGCTTCCGCGGTGCGCTCCGCCCGTACCAGGAGCGTGGCCTCGCGTGGCTGGCCTTCCTGAACGGCGTCGGGCTGGGCGGGATTCTCGCCGACGACATGGGCCTCGGTAAGACCGTCCAGCTGCTCGCGCTGCTCGCCGCGCACCACGGCGCCGCGCACCACGGCGCCGCGGAACGCGCCCCCGCGCACCACGGCGCCGCGGCCCACGCGGTGGCGGACGCCGGCCAGGCGGCCAGTGAACCAAGCGCAGCCGTTCGGCATCATCCGACATTGCTCATCTGCCCGATGTCGCTGGCCGGGAACTGGCAACGGGAGGCCGAGCGGTTCACTCCGCAGCTCACCGTGCACGTGCACCACGGCGCGGACCGGCTCAAGGGGGACGAGCTGACCGAGGCGCTGGCCGCGGCCGACCTCGTGATCACGACCTATTCGCTCGCGGCCAGGGATCGGCAGGCGCTGGCCGCGGTCGAGTGGGGCCGGGTGGTCTGCGACGAGGCCCAGAACATCAAGAACAGCGCGACACTGCAGGCGCAGGCGATTCGCAGCCTCCCCGCGGCCAGCAAGATCGCGCTGACCGGCACGCCGGTGGAGAACCGTCTCACCGAGCTGTGGTCGATCATGGAATTCACCAACCCCGGCCTGCTCGGGTCCGCCGAGCGGTTCCGCAACTCCTACGCCGTCCCGATCGAGCGCCACGGTGACGAGGAAGCCATCGCCGCCGTCAAGCGGATCACCGGCCCGTTCGTCCTGCGCCGGCTGAAGACCGACCGGTCGATCATCTCCGACCTGCCCGACAAGCTGGAGATGAAGGTCTGGTGCAACCTCACGGCCGAACAGGCGTCGCTGTACCAGGCCACCGTCGAGGACATGCTCGCCAAGATCGAGCAGGCGGAGGAGGGCATCGAGCGGCGCGGCCTGGTGCTTGCGACGATGGCCAAGCTGAAGCAGGTCTGCAACCACCCCGCGCACCTGCTTGGCGACGGCTCACGGCTGCCCGGCCGGTCGGGGAAGCTGGCCAGGCTCGAGGAGATCTGCGACGAGGTGCTCGCCGACGGGGACAAGGCGCTGTGCTTCACCCAGTACGCCGAGTTCGGGGCCATGCTCCAGCCGTATCTGGCGGCCCGTCTCGGCTGCCCCGTGCTCTACCTGCACGGTGGCACGGCCAAGCGCCAGCGCGACGCGCTCGTCACCCAGTTCCAGGAGTCCGGCGAGCCGGCCCTCTTCCTGCTGTCGCTCAAGGCGGGCGGCACCGGGCTCAACCTCACCGCGGCCAATCACGTGATCCACGTGGACCGGTGGTGGAACCCGGCGGTGGAGGACCAGGCGACCGACCGGGCGTTCCGTATCGGCCAGCGCAAGGACGTGCAGGTGCGCAAGTTCATCTGCGTGGGCACCCTGGAGGAGCGCATCGACGCCATGATCGACGCGAAGAAGGCGCTCGCGGAGCGCATCGTGGGCACCGGCGAGGGCTGGCTCACCGAGCTGTCGGTCGCTGAGCTGCGCCGGGTGATCGCCCTGTCGCCCGACGCGGTGTCGGAATGAGGGCGTCGGAATGAGGGGGCAAAAAGGGGTGACAGTATGAGCCGGTACGACCAGCCGCGGTGGTACGAGCCGTCCCGGCCGCGGCCCGTCGAGGGCGGGGTGAAGGCGCGCACCAAGCGCGGCGCGATCGGCCAGCAGTGGTGGTCGCGGCGGTTCATCGACGTGCTCGAGTCGTTCGGCATGCACAGCAGGCTCGCCCGGGGCAGGAGCTACGCGCGGGCCGGGCAGATCCTGGACTTCGAGCTTTCCCCCGGCTATGTCACCGCGCACGTGCAGGGCTCACGGCCGCGGCCGTACCACGTGCGCATCCAGGTGCTGCCGCTCACCACCGACCAGTGGCGGCGGGTCGAACAGGCCCTGGCCGGGCAGGCGCTGTTCCGCGCCAAACTGCTGGCCGGCGAGATGCCCACCGAGATCGAGCAGGTGTTCGCGGACTGCGGCACGCCCTTGTTCCCGCGTTCGCCGCACGACCTGGAGATGTCCTGCTCCTGCCCGGATTGGGAGGTGCCGTGCAAGCACCTCGCCGCGACCTGCTACGTGCTGGCCGAGAGGTTCGACGATGACCCGTTCCTGGTGCTCGCCTGGCGCGGCCGGGGCCGCGATGACCTGCTCGCGCGGCTGCGGCAGCTGACGGCGGGCGAGACCGCGAAGGCGGCGCCCCTGATCGATGTCACCGACCCGCCGCTGGCCGACTGCCTGGACCACTACTGGTCGCCCGGCATCAGCCTGGCCCGCCTGCGCGCCCGGCCGGTGACCACGGCGACAACACCCGACCTGCTGCTGCGGATGTTCGAGCCACCGCACGTCGTGGTGCGCCGCAAGGATCTGGCCACCCTCCTGGCCCCCGCGTACCTGCGGATGACCGGCGGCCAACCGCCGGGCGAGAACCCCGATCCCAAGCAAAACGACGGCGCCGCGGATCGCAGGGGCCAGGGCCCACGTGATCCGCGGCACTGATGCGC
>DATFVJ010000191.1:0-17228 GCA_035260365.1 Streptosporangiaceae bacterium | reverse complement strand
CCCCCCGGTACCAAGTCGACGAAACACACACCCGCGTGCACACCTACACCGGCGAGCCAGCATTTCCCCGCCGCCGGGAAACGATGCGATGGCTGATCCGGCACTGGGTCACCCTTACCATTGTCGCCGCCATTTCGGCGGGAGCCCTGGTAGCCGGTGGCCTGGCGCTGATCGGCAAGTGACCCGCGCGGGCACCGCTCGCGCTTCTGATCACCGCCTCCGGCCGGGTGGCGGTCCCGCCAGCAGGAAGGCACAGAAAGGACGGCCACACATGACCCAGTGCCCGCAACACAGCCGATGGCGGAAAAGCACGCTCAGTGCGTACAACGGCAACTGCGTCGAAGCCCGCGCCAGCGGCCCGGCCACGGTCCAGGTCCGCGACTCCAAAGACCCGCACGGACCCACGCTCACTTTTACCCGCGCCGCCTGGCGCGCGTTCCTGGCCGAGGTGAAGACCCGCAACGGCTAAGACCACGGGCGTTCTCGCCGCCAACGTGGCAAACCCCAGACGGCAGGAACGACCGGCACACCGCCACCCGCTGAGTGAGCGGCCCGCGTGCTCTGCTACCAGCGCCGCACGCACGGCGAGGAACAGGCAGCCCCCCGTGCGTGCGGCAGCCACGCGGAAGGCTGCCGGTAATGGCGCCGGGAAAACCCGTGGTGGTTGGGAGGGTGTGCGCCGCGCATGGTACGGGTCCGCCCCTCCAGCCTCAAGGGTCGCTACGCGATCGCTGCGCGACGGCTGCGCCGCCCTTGACCCTGGAGCCTCTCTGCGGCCCCTGCGGGCAGGTCAAAAGGGCAGGCGGAGCCTGCCCTGCTAGGCGCACGGCGCACACCTCGACCCACCGCCGGTCCTACCAAATACGGTCTTCAACCGATTGATGGTACATATTGACAGTCGTGCACTGATAACAGCGATGGGCCATCAGTGGGTGAAGCCGCACGGTCGGCACCGCGCAGGACAGGCGTCGCAGGCACCGTCAGGCGCCCTCAGGCACCCGCCGCGGCGCATGCGCCCGCTACTGTGCAGGAGTAAGCCGAACGACGTTCGGACGGCGAGGCCCGGTGAAAGGTGCGGCGCATGCGAATCGGGATGCCCCTGGGCTATGCGGGCGGTTTCGCCGAGACCGCCGAGGAACTCACCGACTTCGAGAAGGCCGGCCTTGACATCGTCTTCGTGCCCGAGGCGTACAGCTTCGACGCGGTAAGCCAGCTCGGCTACCTCGCGGCCAAGACCGAGCGCCTGCAGCTCGCCTCGGGGATCCTGCAGATCTACTCCAGGACGCCCACGCTCACCGCGATGACCGCGGCCGGCCTTGACTACGTGTCGGGCGGCCGGTTCGTGCTCGGCATCGGCGCCTCCGGGCCGCAGGTCATCGAGGGATGGCACGGTGTGCCTTACGACGCGCCAATCGGGCGTACCAGGGAGATCATCGAGATCTGCCGTAAGGTGTGGCGCCGCGAGCGGCTCACCCACGCGGGCCGTTACTACACGATCCCGCTGCCGCCCGACGCGGGCACCGGGCTCGGTAAGCCGCTCAAGCTGATCAACCAGCCGGTGCGGGAGCGCATCCCGATCGTCGTGGCCGCGATCGGGCCCAAGAACGTGACGATGACAGCCGAGGTCGCCGAGGGCTGGGAACCGATCTTCTTCCTGCCGGAGAAGGCGGGTGAGGTGTGGGGTGCGGCGCTCGCGGCCGGCCGGGCCAAGCGGGATCGCGGTCTCGGTGAACTCGACGTCATCGCGCAGGCCCCGCTGGCGATCGGGGCGGACACCGAGGGAGTGCTCGACTTCTTCCGGCCCGCGCTCGCCCTGTACATCGGCGGCATGGGCGCACGCGGCCGTAACTTCTACAACGACCTGGCCTGCCGGTATGGCTACGAGGCCGAGGCCAGGCAGATCCAGGATCTGTACCTGGACGGCAAGAAGGACGAGGCCGCGGCGCTCGTACCGCGCGACCTGCTCGCGGGCACCTCGCTGGTCGGCCCCGAGCCGTATGTGCGCGAGCGGCTCGCCGCGCTGAAGGAGGCCGGCGTCACGACGCTGAACGTCAGCCCGATCGCCCCAGGCCACGCGGAGCGGGTTCACCTGATCGAGCGGATCCGCGACCTTACCGACTAGGGTCAGGCGGGCGAGCGGCAGGACGGAGAAGAAACCGGCGGCGCTCGTCGGCGGTTGGTGACCGGAGTCTCAGCCGCTCAGCCTGGGCGAGTGCCGTGGCCAGATCCGGCGGCATGTCCCATACCGGATCGTGCCATCATCGGAGCTCGTTGCCAGCCTGGAGCCGCCCGGCGACCAGCACAGCCCCCAGATCGCGTCTTCGTGGCCGCGCAGAACCGCGAATTCGCTCTCGTGTTCAACATCCCACAGCCGCACTGTCCGGTCTCTCGCAACGCTGGCGAGCCATTTTCCGGGTGCTGGTGACCATGCCACGCCGAATACCGCGCCGAGTCGCTCGTGACCGTGCAGTATGCATGTGTCGCATTGCCTATCGGCATCCCATATCCGGACCGTCCGATCTCGGCCCGTGCTCGCGATCTTCGTTCCATCCGGTGACCACGCCACATGTGTCACTTCAGCCTTGTGCCCGGCCAAGATTGCGAGCCTGGTGCCACGCGCAGCATCCCATAGCCGCACGGTGCGATCTATGGATCCAGTTGCCAGGTGCTGACCATCTTCGTCAGCACTTCATTGCGATCATCGAGCACGATGAGCATGTCTTCGACTCTAGCCCCGCAGGCATTGTTCAAGTATACGCCGGGTTCGACAGTTATCACCTGTTGTGCGCGAAGCGGCTCCTGGGATGTCGCTGACAGGTAGGGAAGCTCGTGAACGTTGAGGCCAATGTTGTGCCCTGAGGGGTGAACCGGAGAGTCGGCGAAGCCGTGCTGCTGCAGAATTGTCCTGCATACATTGTCGACCGCCGCGTGTGGCACGCCACTAATCACCGCCTCGACGCCCGCCGCATTGGCGTCAAGGACGCTTCTGTAGACGCGGGCCGCGAGGTTGTCGAGTTCGCCGTACCAGACAGTTCGCGCCATGTCAGACTGGTATCCGTCCACAGCGGCCCCGAAATCGACGACGACTAGCTCACCTGCGCCGATCTCTCGATCGGTCGGCGCGGCGTGTGGTTTGCTCGCGTTCGGACCGGCGGCGACAACGCTGGGAAAGGCTGCCGAGTCCGCGCCCATATCTCGCATTGTTGTCTCCAGCTGCAGGGCGAACTTCCGCTCGCTGATGCCGTGCTCGATCAATGGAACGGCTTGCGCAAAAGCGTTGGCTGCGATGTTAGCAGCGGATGTCATTCGAGCGATCTCGCCAGCATCTTTTACCAGCCGTAGATGTTCGATGATCCGGTTGGAGTCGAGGAACGGGACTCCGGGGAGTTCACGTTGCAGGAATTGGTAGAAGTCAACTGTCATGTGGGTTGACTCGAAGAGCAACACACTGGCACGCCGCAAAGCGGCAATAAGAGCATTGGCCTGGCGTTCTCTGGTATGGGCGGATATCTGGGTTTCGCGCCCGAGTAGATCGGCGCGGGCGATTTCGGCATAACGGTTATCGGTGAAAAGCACGCTATCAGCGGGATAGACGAGCAGCATGCCCGCGGTGCCGGTGAAACCGCAGAGATAACGTATGTTGGTTATTTCGGTGACGAGAATCGCCATGTTTCCTTGCAATTCAAGGCTATACCGCAGCCGTCGAAGCCGTGCATCGTGGTCCATGGGTGGAAACGCGGGCATGACAGCACCTCTGCGAGCTTGCCGGGACGAAGGTACGCTGCCAGGGTACGTCGGTGGCATCGTCGCGGCGCTTGCTGCCGTGGGCGGCTTGGCCTCCCGTTGCCTGGCAGAAGCAAACCCTCGCGCCGTCGGCGGCCAGGGAGGAAGCCGGTCACTGCGGCATTTCGGGCTCGGCCACGGCGTCGGCCTGGAGATCCACGAGGCACCGATGATGCACCACGACGGGACCGGTACACTCGGGGACCGAGTTCCCATCACCGTCGAGCCCGGGGTCTACCTTCCGGGCCAGGGCGGCGTCCGGATCGAAGACACCCTGGTGGTGCGGGCCGGGGCGGGACCTGGAGAACTCCTTACGACGATCACCAAGGAGCTGCTCGTCCTGTGACGAGCGGCCCCGCTTGCGGGAGAGACGGCAGACGTGGCCACCACGAACGACCTGAAGAACGGCATGACCTTGAACATCGACGGGCAGCTCTGGAATGTCGTGGACTTCCAGCACGTCAAGCCCGGGAAGGGCGGCGCGTTCGTGCGGACGAGGCTGAAGAACGTGCTCTCCGGCAAGGTGGTGGACAGGACGTTCAACGCCGGCGTCAAGGTCGACGTCGCCAACGTCGACAAGCGCGAGATGCAGTACCTCTACCGGGAGGCCGGCGATTTCGTCTTCATGGACACCCAGGACTACGACCAGCCGCGCATCCCCGCCGACGTGGTCGGCAACGCCGCGGACTACCTCCTCGAGGAGCAGACGGCGACGATCGCGTTCAACGAGGGCTCCCCGCTGTACGTCGAGCTTCCCGCGGCGGTCGAACTGACGGTGAGCCAGACCGACCCCGGTGTGCAGGGGGACCGTTCGACGGGCGGCACCAAGCCGGCCACGCTGGAGACAGGCGCGCAGATCCAGGTGCCGCTCTTCATCACGACCGGCGAGAAGATCAAGGTCGACACGCGCAGCGGCGAGTATCTCGGGCGCGCATGACCCGCGCCGCGCGGCGTTGCGGCGCACCCTGCGCAGCCGTTATGTATCGGGTTTGGAAGGTGAGGGCTGGCCGTGTCCGCGCGCAGCAAGGCGCGTAAGCGCGCGCTCGACGTGCTGTTCGAGGCCGAGCTGCGCGGCGCCCCGGTGGCCGACGTGCTCGCGGAGCGGACGGCGCAGGCGAGCCCGCCGGTGCCCGAGTACGCCGCGGAACTTGTGCGCGGGGTGCAGGAGCATCGTGGGCACATCGACGAGCTGCTGGCCCGCTATTCGACCGGCTGGTCCCTCGACCGGATGCCGGCCGTGGACAGGAACGTCCTGCGGATCGGTGTGTTCGAGCTGCTTTACGCCGACGGGATACCCGACGGCGTCGCGATCAGCGAGGCCGTGCTGCTCGCCGGCGACCTTTCGACCGACGACTCGGCCGGGTTCGTCAACGGCCTGCTCGCCCGCGTGCTCGAGCTGAAGCAAGCCGCGTCGCCCGCCTCGCCTGCGTCGCCCGCCTCGCCCGCCTCGCCTGCGGCGCCCGCCTCGCCTGCGGCGCCCGCCGCGCCTGCGGCGCCCGCCTCGCCCGCGGATCAGTAGGGCTCAGTAACCGATCGCGCACCCGTCGGCGCGGGCCTCGGTGCCGGCGACGTAGCCGCCGGCCTGCCGCCAGATCGCCTGCCCGCAGCCGACGAGATCGACCGCGCCGTCCGTCGTGATCTCGTGGCCGCGCTCGCCGAGCGCGGCGCGGACGGCGGCGGGAACGCGCGGCTCCACGTGCACGCGGCGGCCCTGCGCCCAGTACCAGCGCGGCGCGTCGAGGGCGGCCTGTGCGTCCATGCCGTAGTCGACCGTGTTGCTGATGAGCTGTACATGCCCCTGCGGCTGCATATGCCCGCCCATTATCCCGAACGGCCCTACGGGCATGCCGTCGCGCGCAAGGAACCCGGGAATGATCGTGTGGTAGGGCCGCTTGCCGGGCGCGAGGCAGCCCGGATGCGCATCGTCGAGGGAGAAACCCGCGCCGCGGCACTGCAGTGACACCCCCGTGCCAGGTACCACCACGTGCGCGCCGAACCCCAGGTAGTTGGACTGGATCAAGCTCACCATGGCGCCGTCGGAGTCGGCGGCGCACAGGTAGACGGTGCCGCCGCGGTCCGGCTCGCCCGGCTCAGGCACGAGCGCACGGGGACCGATCAGCGCCCGCCGCCGCCGCGCGTAGTCCGGGGCGAGCAGCCCGGCGATGGGCACGGCGGCGTGATCGGGGTCGGCGATGTAGCGGTGAGCGTCCGCCAGCGCGAGCTTGGTGGCCTCGATCTGCAGGTGGTACCGCTCGGCCGACTCGTAGGCCGGCATGTCGAAACCGCCGAGGATGTTCAGCGCGACGAGCGCGGCGAGGCCCTGGCCGTTCGGCGGGAGTTCCCACACCTCGTAACCCCGGTAGGACGCGGTGATGGGCGCCACCCAGGTGCTCGTGTGCTCCGCCAGGTCGGCGTCGGACAGCAGGCCACCGGTGTGCGCGGCGAACGCGGTGATCTGTTCCGCCGTCTTGCCGCTGTAGAGGTCCTCGCTGCCCGTCGCCGCGATGCGACGCAGCGTCTCGGCCAGATCCGCGCTGCGCCAGGTCTGGCCGGCGGCGGGCGCGTGGCCGCCGGGGGCGTACATGGGCAGGAAACCCTCGAACTCAGGCCCGCTCAGCGCGGTGGACGCGGAGATTCCGGCCTGCCAGTAGTGCGCGGCGGTCGGCGACACAGGGAAGCCGCGGTCGGCGTACTCGATCGCGTCGCCGAAAAGATCCTCGAACGGCAGCCTGCCGAACCGCTCGTGCAGGTCCCGCCAGGCCCTGGGTGCCCCGGGCACGGTGACAGGCAGCCAGCCGCGCTGCGGCATCGTCCGATGCCCGCCCCGGCGCACCCGCGCCGCGGTGAGCGCGGCGGGTGCGCGCCCGGACCCGTTCAGCCCGTGCAGCCGCTCACCGTCCCACACCAGCGCGAACAGGTCGCTCCCCACCTGGTTGGAGGCCGGCTGCACGACCGTGAGGGTCACCGCGGCCGCGATGGCGGCGTCCACGGTGTTGCCGCCGCTGCGAAGGACCGCCAGGCCGGCCGCTGCCGCGAGCGGCTGGCTGGTCGCGACGGCGCCACGGGGTGCATACAGCGGCTTGCGCTCAAAGTTTGGCAGCGTCATGGACCCATCCTGCCCGCGACGGCGCGGGCGGATGTCAGCGCCCGCCGCTACATTGAGGTCAGGCGGCGAGGTCAGACGCGGCGGCCGGCGGGAGGCCAGGCGCGGAGGCCAGGCGGCGACGTGGCGAGGGAGGCGGCCGTGTCCGACGACCATCTGGGCAGGCAGGGCGCGGCGCGCACGGCGGTGGTATGGGCCGCGCTGCGCGGCGCGGCCTCGGCCCGGGTGGAGCAGACGGGGCGCGAGCACCTCGACATCGTGGACGCGGGCGGGGGTACCGGGGGGTTCGCCGTGCCGCTCGCGTGCCTGGGCCACCGCGTGACGGTGGTGGATCCGAGCCCGGATTCGCTCGCCGCGGCGCAGCGCCGCGCGGCCGAGCGGGGCGTGCCGATCGTCGCGGTCCAGGGCGACGTGGCCGACCTGCCCGCGATCGCGGGGGAGGAGGGCGCCGACCTGGTGCTGTGCCACAGCGTGCTCGAGTACGTCGACGACCCGGCGGCCGCGCTCGTGACGATCGCCCGGGTGCTTCGCGCCGGCGCCGCGGTGAGCGTGCTCGCGGCCGGCGCGGTCGCCGCGGCCCTGCACCGGGCGCTGACCGGCCGGTTCGAAGAGGCCAGGCGGCTGCTCGCCGACGCGGCAGGCGCCGACGCGGTCGGCGCCGACGCAGTGGGTGGCGGCGCGGCAGGCGGCGGAGGGGTGGGCTGCGGAGCGCACGACGCGGGGCCACCGCGCCGGTTCACGCTCACCGGGCTCACCGGTCTCATCGAGAAGGCGGGCCTGCGGCCCGGCGCCGCGCACGGGATCCGCGTCTTTTCCGACCTGGTGCCGAGCGCGCTGGTGGATTTCGACCCCGGCGCGGCCGGGGCGCTGCTCGCGCTCGAGCAGGCCGCCGCGGAGCACCCCGCGCTGCGCGACATCGCCACACAGTTGCACGTCCTCGGCTACCGATGACCCACGACGCGGGCTGCCACGTCCTGCACGCCGACATGGACGCCTTCTTCGCGAGCGTGGAGGTTCGCGATCGGCCGGAACTTCGCGGCAAGCCGGTGATCGTCGCGGGTGGTGGCCGCGGTGTCGTGCTGTCCGCCACCTACGAGGCGCGCGCGTACGGTGTTCGGTCGGCGATGCCGACGGCGCGGGCGCTGCGCCTGTGCCCGCGCGCGGTCCTCGTGCCGCCGCGCCGCGGCGAGTACGCGGCGGCTTCCCGCGACATCATGCGCATCTTCCGTGCCGTGACTCCGCTCGTGGAGCCACTCTCGCTCGACGAGGCGTTCCTTGACGTGTCTGGTGCGCTGCGCAGGCTCGGGCCGCCGGCCAGCATCGCCGCCATGATCCGGGCGCAGGTCCACGAGCAGCACGGGATCACCTGCTCGGTCGGCGTCGCGCCGAGCAAGTTCATCGCCAAGCTCGCCTCCGCGCGCTGCAAACCGGACGGCCTGCTCGTCGTGCCTGCCGCGGACGTGCTCACCTTTTTGCACCCCCTGCCGGTGGAAGCCCTGTGGGGGGTGGGGGAGCGGGCCGCGCAGGCCCTGGCCCGGCTCGGCCTGCGCACCGTCGGCGACCTCGCACAGACCCCGGCGGCGACGCTGAGACGCGAGTTCGGCGATGCGGCCGGTTCCCACCTGGCCCGGCTCGCGTGGGCCGAGGACAACCGCGCCGTGGTGCCGCATACGCCAGAAAAGAGCATCGGGGCCGAGGAGACCTTCCCGGCCGACGTGACCGACCCGGCGGTGATCCGGCGCGAACTGCTCCGTCTGTCCGAGCGCACCGCGCGCAGCCTGCGGTCCTCGGGGTACGCGGCGCGGACCATCGTCGTGAAGCTGCGGCTCGCCAGCTTCGCCACCATCACCAGGTCCCGTACCCTGCCCGAGCCGACCGACGTGGCCCACCAGATCCACGCCACGGCGTGCGCGCTCTACGAATCCGCGGGACTGGACGCGCGCGCATCCTTGCGGCTGGTCGGCGTCCGGGCCGCCAACCTGGTCGCCACCGCCGCCGGGGCCGGCACTCAGCTGGCCCTGGGCGACCGCGTGTCCGGCTGGCCGGAGGCGGAACGGGCGATGGACAAAATCGCGGCGCGTTTCGGCCCAGGCGCGGTCGGCCCGGCCGCGCTCGTCGAGGCTGACGCCACCGAGGTAAGGGACGGGGGTGACGACAGTTACGCACGCGGCGGCGGTAGCTGATCGGATCGGGCGCGGATGCGTGCGATCGTCGCCGAACCGTGGCGCTCCCTTCCAAGCAGCATGGTGAGACTCGTATTCTGGTGGAGTACCGCGTGGTCGTGTCCCGACTCCGCGCGCGGAAGGTCCCTAGGAGGCGCCCGTGCCGCTCTCTGAGCATGAGGAGCGTCTGCTCGACCAGATCGAGCGGGCGTTGGAGGCTGAGGATCCCAAGTTCGCGCACGCAGTGCGTACCAGTGACCCCCGGGCGCATTACAAGCGCCGGGTGGTCAAGGCGGGGCTGGGGTTCCTGATCGGCGTTGGCCTGCTGCTCGCCGGGGTCGTATCCAAGTACATCTGGATCGGGGTGGCGGGCTTCCTCGTCATGCTCGCAACGGCGATGTGGGCTCTCACAAGCTGGCGGCGCATCAGTGGGTCGGCCGCCAAGCGCGCGCCGGCCGCGCGCCCGGTGCGCGCCCGCCGCAGAGGCCGGAGCCGCGCCTCGGGTCACGGCTTCATGGAGCGGCTTGAAGAACGCTGGCGCCGGCGCCAGGAAGGGGACATGTAGGCCCCTGCTCCGCCGTCGCACGGTGCCCCGCGGGGCATCGGTGCTGTCCCTGCGGGGCACCGGCTGCCCGGCCGGTAAGGCGCGCCGGCCGCCCGGTCTGTGCGGAACGCTGGCCGCCGGCCGCTACGGCGTGCCGGGGCTGTCGGCCTCGCGTCCGCGCGGCCGCAGGTGCACCGACAGCCAGGACGTAGCCACCTCGATCCAGCCGAACACATCGAGGGCCTGCACGGCCGTATGCCGCAGCGCCGACAACTTCGAGGCGGGGAAGACGCGCGCCCGCCACCGTGTGCGCAGGTTCACCGACGCTGCGACGGCCCTGCGGACCGCGGTGACGTCCGCGCGGAGGGCCGGCGGGTTGTCAAGGCTCGCCGCGTAGCTCGCGCGCTCCTCGGCGAGCGCGACCCGGCCAAGCGCGTCGAGGGGCGCCTGTGGCAGCCGTAGCTTTGTGGTGACCCGGCGCACGAGCGCGCGTGGCGACTCCTGCGCCGGGCAGCCGACGCCGAAGTCTTCAAGGTCGTCATGTATTTCGAGCCAAGCCGCGTGCACACGCGCCCGCGCGACCTCCGCGCTCGCGACATCGGCACTCGCGCCGGCCGCCCCCGCGCCCGCCATTCCCGCGTCCACCATGGCCACGTCCGCCGTGCCCGTGCCCGCATCCGCACCCGCGGCCGTACCCGCGGCCGCGGCCTTGCGCCTGCGGGCGCGCGGGCCGAACGGTGGCGCGCCCCTGGTGATGATCATCATCCGCCACATGCGCGTGAGCAGGCGGGTGCCGAGCGGCAACAGCAAGATGATCAGCAGGAGCGCCGCGGGGACCAGCAGCCACCACAGCCATTGCCCGTGGCGGCGGTGAAGGTTCTTGAACGCGGTGCTGTTCGGGTCGGGCAGGAACCGCTGGTGCTGCGAGACGCCGGTGGCGCCAGACCCGCCCTGCTGCGGTCCGGTCGTCCCAGGGCTGGTTTGCCCTGGGACGCCGCCGGCGCCCGATGGGCCCCCGACCGGGATCGTGTAGACGGGTGGCTTAGCCGTCCCCTGGCCGAAACCACCCGACGGCGTCGGTTCCCACGGCAGCCATCCGGCGCCCTGGAAGTAGAGCTCGGGCCAGGCGTGCGCGTCGGCCGTGGTGACCCGCCAGTTGCCGTGGCCAAGGCTGGTACCCGCCGTGTAACCGACGGCGACGCGGGAGGGGATGCCGAGCAGCCGGGCGAGCACCGCGAACGCGAACGCGAACTGCTGGCAGAAGCCGCGCTTGCTGCGCAGCAGGAAGTCCACGAGCCCGGCGGGCGTGTTCGGTTCGCTCGCGCTGAGGCTGTAGGTGAACTTCCCCGCGCCGGTGAACCATTGCTGCAGCTCGACGGCCTTGTCGTAGCCCGTGACCGCGCCGCTGGTGATCTGTCTGGCGAGCGGGACGAGCGAGTTGTAGGAGCTTGGCACGGACAGCTCCTGGGCCGAGATGCTCGGGGCGGGCTGCTGCGCGGTGCGAAGTTCCTGCGCGGTCGGCTCTACGTCCCTGCTCACCACGGTGTACTTGAGGCCGCTGATGGAATTGGACGACCACGCCATGAGCGTGCCGGGGTCCACCGCCCAGCCGCTGCCCACGCCGTCCACGTTGGTGGGCGGGTACGGCATGGGGAGGAAGTCTTCCACGTGCGTTCCGCTGAACACGGTCCCGGTCACACCGCGCTCGACAACCACGCGCGTATGCGTGACACGGGACTCGGCGGTCTGCAGCCCCGGCGCACTCGGCACCTCGCCGGTGCCCAGGCTGATGACCTGCTGCAGGAACAGGCCCCACGTGGTGGCGGTCGTGGGCATGTCAAGTGCGTAGACGCGCAGGTACTGCGGATCGGGGTTGTCGCTGTGGTAGGTCAGGATGGTCCGCGGGTTTGTGCGGCTCAGCTGATGGTCGAGCTGGACCACCGGGTTGGGCAGCGTGACGAGGGCCCCATCGCCCTGGCCGCCCGCGCCTGGGCCGCCGCCGAAGAGATCCCGCACGTGCAGGCCGGGGATCAGCAGCGGCACGACAAGCGCGGCCGCGACCGCGGCTACACCGACGCGCCGCCCGGCGGCGGCGAGCGCGTGCGTGTCTGGCAACCGCGTTTGCTGGCCCTGGGCTTGCTGGCTCTGGGCCCCACGGCCCTGCCACGTGGCTGGATCCTGGCCAGATCCCTGGCCCGGCCGCTGCGGCTGCGCGAGCCTGGGCCGGCCGCCGTGACGCACGGCGACCAGCCGCCCCCACAGCTGGATGCGCTCCCGCCCATCGGCCACGAGCAGGACCAGATACCCCGCCACCCCCGCGCAGAAGATCCCGGCTTCGTCGATGGCGGGCGCCGAGGCCTTGCTCGCCACCGTCGCGCTGAACAGGGCGAGCAGCGGCAGACCGGCCGCGGCGGCTTTCCGCAGCCGCACCGCGAGCAGGTCGGTGAACAGCGCGGCGATCCCGATACCCGCGACCGCGAGGAAGGTGACGCCGCGCAGCCCGGGCACGGGCGGCGCGAACCTGGCCGCCTCCGACCATCCGGTGGCGTTGAGCCGGAGCAGCGCCGCGAGCGAGGCTTGCGTCGGCAGCAAATGGCCGAACGATTGGCGGTTCGCGAAGACCAGGTTGATGTAGAGCAGCAGCCCGAGCGCGGTGGCCACCAGGCAGACGGCCGCGGGCAGCGGGCGGAGCCTGGTCAGCGAGGCCACGGCGGCCACCACGATGACCGCCCCTACTCCCTCCCAGAACCACGCCGACGATGCGATGAGCGGGTGCAGGGCGATCGACGCCGCGATGGTGGCGATCGCGGCGGTCAGCGTGAGCCGGAGGTTCATGTGCCTTCCAGTATTCTCGGGCCTGGGCCGCCCGGACGGCCGTTCATGGTGCCACCGTCCGCGCGCCAGCAGGTGCTGCCGCGTCCCGCAGCCGTCCCCATGCCTCGGCGAGCGGTGTGCCCTCGGTGACGGTCAGGACCTGCCACCCCGCTTCCGCGAGGATTCCCGCCGCCTCGTCCGAGCCGGCCCGCGCCTCGTCACCGGAGCGGCCCTCCCAGGTCAGGACCGACAGCAGCACCGCGACGGCCGACTTGGCCCGGTTGCAGCTGCGCACGAGTTCGCTCGCCTGGGTGGCGTCGAGCCGCCCGGCAACCACGACGACCAGCCCGCCGGGGCTCGCCGCGAGTGCGGTCAGTCCCCGCGCGAGCGTCGCGCCGCGGGACGGCCGCGCGGCGGCGAGCACGTCAAGCATCACCTCTTCGAACATCCCGCCGGCCGCGACCGGGCCGGTATCGGTGATCATCTGCATCTCGAACTGCTGGTGCGCCAGGTGCACGCCGATCGAGGCCGCGGCGCTGACCGCGTACTCGAACGACGAACCGATCCCAGACCCCGCGTGCGCCATCGACCTGGTGTCGAGGAACAGGGACGCCCTGCTGTGCCACGGCTGCTCCTCGCGGCGGACCATCAGCTCGCCGTGCCGCGCGGTGGAACGCCAGTGCACTCGGCGCAGGTCGTCGCCGTCGCGGTACGGCCGTGGCGCGGCATCGTCCTCGCCCGCGGTCGCGGCTATCCGCATCCTGCGGTCACCCGCGCCGAGCCAGTCGGCCGCGGTGTGCGTGGCCGGCAGCGTCACTATGCGCGGTGTCACGACGAGCTTGCTGCGCTCGGTGAACGACCTGGAGATCTCCACCATGCCGAACGCGTCCGCGACCCGCACCTTGAGCGGCCCGAGGCTGTACAGACCGCGGACGTCGGAGCGGATCCGGTAGGTCAGCTCACGGATTCCCCCGCCCTCCACGCCCTCGAGGATGAAACGCGGATGACCGCCGAGCTGGTACGGCAACTCGTCTTCGGCCAGCAGCAGCCCGGTGCGCAGCCGCGTCACGTTGGCCAGGCGGAGGGTGACGATCGTGGGCTGGCCCACGGGCACCCGTCCGGGGCTCAGCTGCCGCACACACGTGAGCTGGTAGCGCGTCCGGCTGGTGGCGAGCGCGGAAAGCAGGGGCAGCACGATCAGCAGGACGCCAATCTGCAGCAGGCCGCGCTCACCGAGCGTGAGCCCGCACACGGCGGCGGCGAAACCCGCGGCAAGGAACGACCTGCCTCGCGTGGTGAGCCCGGTGATCACGTCCCGCATGCGGGCATCCCTTCTACCCCGCCGTGCTCAGCGCCGCTGCGGCAGCGGGAGCCGCTGGATCAGATCGGCCACGACCTGCCCCGGCATCCGGTGCTGCGCGGCGGCCTCAGCCGCGGGAAGCAGCCGGTGGGCGAGCACCGGGCTCGCGAGCGTCTGCACGTCGTCTGGGATCACGTAGTCGCGCCCGTCCAGTGCGGCGTAGGCACGGCACGCGCGCACCAGGTGCAGTGTCGCTCGCGGCGAGGCGCCGAGCCGGAGGTCGGGATGGCTCCTGGTCGCGGTGACCAGGTTGATGATGTAGTGCCTGACGGGATCGGACATGTGCACCTGCCGCACCGCGCCGATCAGGCCGCGCACGTCGGACGCCTCGGCGACCGGTATCAGCTTGTCCAGCGGTGATGACGCGGAGTGCACGTCGAGCATCTCGAGTTCAGCGGCGGCCGCCGGGTATCCCATCGAGATGCGCGCCGTGAACCGGTCACGCTGCGCCTCGGGCAACGGGTACGTGCCCTCCATCTCGATCGGGTTCTGGGTCGCGATGACCATGAACGGCTGCTCGAGTGTGTACGTCGTCCCGTCCACCGTGACCTGCCGCTCCTCCATGCACTCGAGCAGCGCGGACTGGGTCTTGGGCGAGGCGCGGTTGATCTCGTCGCCGACGACGATGTTCGCGAAGACGGGCCCCGGCTTGAACTCGAAGTCGCGGCTCTCCTGGTTGTAGGCGCTCACCCCCGTGATGTCGCTCGGCAGCAGGTCCGGGGTGAACTGGATCCGCCTGACCGAGCAGTCGATTGACCGCGCGAGCGCCTTGGCCAGCATCGTCTTGCCCACGCCTGGCACGTCCTCGATCAGTACGTGGCCCTCGGCGAGCAGTACGGTGAGGGTGAGCCTGACCGCGTCGGCCTTTCCCTCGATCACGGACTGAATGGCATGGCTGATCTTGCCGACCACCCCAACAAGATCGTCGAGCGCGTACTCCGACCCCGCTCCGGTGCTCAATGCCACGTAGCCTCCTCGGGGGCGTGCCTGCGGCGCCCCGCTTCGCCCACGCCTTCGTGACGCCGGTTACGGGTGCAAAAATACCCGCCGCACATACTGCGCCGTGCCTACCGACAGTACGTCTTCGCGCGGGCCGCGCGCGATGGCTTGGCTGGCACATCTCCCCTTACGCCCTGCCGCCGCATGCGGGGCTGGCCTCGCCGGTGTCAGTGGGGGTTCCGGCGGGCCGCCGCCGCGCGGACCATTTCATGGCTCGATTTCTCTGCCGCCCGAGCGCGACTCTCGTGCTTCTCGCTCCACTTCACTCCACACCGGATGAGCTGGGTATTTGCGCAGTACATGCGGCCGGGAGAGCCGCCGGCGCGATTGACGGTGGAGAAATGTGGGGTACAGTGGGGCGGTGTGGAGCGGCCGTGCTCCACACCGCGCTGCAGTGGGGTGCAGGGGAGGTGAGTGCCGGTGTTCCTCGGCACCCACACTCCACGCCTCGACGAGAAGGGGCGGCTGTTCCTTCCGGCCAAGTACCGCGAGGAGCTCGCCGGAGGTCTGGTGATCACGAAAGGCCAGGAACGATGCCTCTACGTCTTCCCCGAGGCGGAGTTCGGCCGGATCACCGAGGCGCTGCGTAACGCGCCGGTGACGTCCAAGGGCGTCCGTGACTACAGCCGGGTCTTCTTCGCGAGCGCGAGCGACGAGGTGCCGGACAAGCAGGGCCGCATCACGGTCCCGCCGAGTCTGCGCGAGTACGCGGGCCTGAGCCGCGATTGCGTCGTGATCGGCGCGAACACGCGGTTGGAAATCTGGGACGCGCAGGCGTGGGACACCTACCTCACCGACCAGGAGGAGGCGTTCTCAGCCGCATCCGAGGAGGTGCTGCCAGGAGTGCTGTAACGCGCGCCAGGCGCCGCTGCGTCGGTGCCACGGGCGCGCAGGTGTTCGGCGAGGTCTTCACCCGCTCCGGCCCGCGACGGCTGGCGTCACTTCCCCGGCGCCAGGCGTGGCTGGCAACGCACTGGCGCGGATGAAGACCTGGCCGGACGCCAGGCCGCGGGTGTGGGTGCCGCGCGGCTTGCTCACGAGCGTTAGGGGGTCCGGTGCACGCAGCGGCCGACGAGCACGTTCCGGTCATGCTCGACCGCGTCCTCGCGTTGCTCGCGCCCGCGCTCGGCTCTCCAGGCGCCGTTCTTGTCGACGCGACCCTCGGCCGGGCCGGTCACACGCGGGCGCTGCTCGAAGCGCACCCAGGGCTCGTGGTTGTCGGGGTGGACAGGGATATCGACGCGATCGAGAGATCGCGGCACGCACTCGCCGCCGAGGCCGGCCGGGTCACCCTCGTGCATGGCCGATACGACGAGATACCCGAGATCCTCGGCGCGCTCGGTTACCGCCAGGTGCAGGGTGTCCTGTTCGACCTCGGCGTCTCTTCTCCACAGCTCGACCAGCCAGAGCGCGGTTTCAGTTACGCGGCGGACGCGCCGCTCGACATGCGTATGGACCGCGCGCAGGACCTGAGCGCCGCCGACGTGGTGAACACCTACACCGCCAGACAGCTCGCACGCGTGCTGCGCGAGTACGGGGAAGAGCGTTTCGCCCACCGGATCGCGGACGCCGTGGTCCGCGAGCGCGCCCGGTCCGCCATCACGTCGACGAGCCGGCTGAGCGACATCGTCCGTGAGTCGATCCCCGCAGCCGCCCGCCGCACGGGCGGCCATCCGGCCAAGCGCACATTCCAGGCGCTGCGGATCGAAGTGAACGGTGAGCTTGCCGTGCTCGAGCGGGCGCTGCCCGGCGCGCTCGACGCCCTCTGGGTGGACGGGCGGATCGTGGTTCTCGCCTACCACTCGCTCGAGGACCGGATCGTCAAGCGGGCGCTTGCCGACCGGGTAACCGACAGCACCCCGCCTGGACTGCCGCTTCCGCTTGCGGCCAACAGCCCGAAGTTCCGGCTGCTCACCCGCGGGGCGGAGCGGCCATCCAGCGAGGAGGCGGCGCGCAACCCGCGCGCCGCCTCGGCCAGGCTGCGGGCCGCGGAGCGGGTGGCAGCGTGATGAGTGCCAAGGGGACGGCATGACCACAACGACACGGCGGCAAGGGGAGGCGCCCGACGTCACGACGCCCCCGAGGATCCGCGACCGCAAGCCGCCGGATGGCCCGCGCCAAGCGGTCGAGGGCAGACGGCAGGCGGCCGAGGGCAGACGGCAGGCGGCCGAGGGCAGGCGCCAGGCGGCCGAGGGCAGACGGCAGCCGGTCGAGGGCAGGCGGCAGGCGGCCGAGGGCAGGCGCCAGCCAGTGGAGGGCAGGCGGCCAGCGGCGCGCAAGCAGCAAGGCATGCCGCCGTCCCGGCGAGCCGGATGGCAGCCGGCGGAGCCAACCGGGCGATCAGCACAGGCGACACAGACAGCACAGGCGCCGCCGCGCCCCGCGCGCCCGCCACGCCCCAGGCGCACACCGCGCCCCGGTGACCCGGCCAACCCTGCGGGGCCCGCACACGCACGCCCACCG
>DATFVJ010000190.1:0-10432 GCA_035260365.1 Streptosporangiaceae bacterium | reverse complement strand
CGCGTTCTTTTCACCGGTGCCCGCCTCCTGGCTGAACGCGGCGAACCACGCCACAAGCAGATCGCGATCGGCGGCCTGTGGTGCGCGCGCGTGGCCGCGGGGGGCCGGCGTCGGCGGGACGAGTTCCCCGAGCCGGAACAGGCGCTCGCGCATCGACGTCTTCGCCTTCGCCCCCGTCTGCTCGCCCCACGCGGCCGCGAAATCTTCCGCCGCGGCCGGTTCGCCGTTGACGCCGGTCAACGGCGTCTCCGCACGGGCAAGCAGCTCGGCGAGCGGTGCCAGGGACTGCGCCGGTGGCGAGCTCAGCAGGAGCGGGTAGGGCGGGGTGACAAGGAACGCGCTCTGGACCGCGCCCTCACCGTCGCGCCACCAGCCGAACAGCGGCGCGGCGTCACCGAAGGCACCGGCGCCACGGACCCGCAGGACCTCGGTCACGGTCAGCGGCACGGTGTTCTCTGCGGGCCGCGATCTCATGAAGTCGCCTGCGGCCGCGAGGTACTCGGCGAGATCCTGCGTGGTGAACCAGCCCATACCCCATCGTCCGGCCCGGCACCTGCCCGGCGCATCCGGTTTTGCCGGCCGTTGCATGGCCTCGCGGTAGGCGGGCTGCAGCGGATGCCACATTTGGCCAGCGCGGCGGCCGCGGCGGGGACATCACATATCGGCGAAACCGCGCCAAGCGGCGTCGGCGGGCGGTTTCCACGCGGCGTGCCTGCTGCGGAACAGCGCCGCGGCCTCGGCGCCGGTCCAGAGGTCGGGCAGCAGTTCGGCGGGCAGCCCGGGGTCGAGCAGCGGGAAGCGCCGCCACTGCTGAACCAGCCTGACCTGCGCCGCGAACGTCTCGTTCGGCGTTCGCGGCGCCAGCCGCCTGACCTGGCCGATGAATTCCTCGTAGCGTGCCTCGATCTCGGTCAGGTTCCAGGCCTGGCCGGCGACCCGTTTGGCGTCGCCGAGCTCGCCGAGCGAGGCAACGAAGAACGTGGCGCCCCCGGCCACACCCACGTCCTCGAGCACCCGGCGCACTTCCGGCTGCCGGCCCGGGTGCGGGCTGACCCACACTCCGGGGGTCAGGCTGCCGAGGCCGGTCCAGGCCAGGCGGGTCCGCAGCAGGTGCCGAAGCTGGCGGCTGCCGTCAGGCGCGCTGACCAGGACGACGAGCCACCGACCGTCCCAGGCGGCCAGCGGTGACGAGAAACCGTAGATGCGCTCGGCGCCCGTGCTCAGCAGTTCGCGGCCCGCGGCAGTCAGCCGCCAGCATGCGCGCCGGCCCGACCGGGAGGGAGCGACCCACCCTTCGCCGGCCATCCTGGCCAGAGCCTGCCTTGTCGCCTTCTCCTCGACACCGAGCAGGCTCAGCCCGGTCAGCAACGCGGAGGTCCACGGCGGCTCGGCGGCGGGCAGAACGAACTCGCCGAGCAGGGTCAGGAGCAGTGATCTGGCGCTTGCCGCGCCGATCCGGTGGCCCCCCGGGCGCCGCGGCGCCCGGGGGACCACCGGACGAAGTTCGACATTGCTATTGACCATTGCCAAATACATGTAGCACATTGAGAGCGTTGCCGGGACCCCCCAGGCGAGGAGTTGACGCATGACAGTCGCTGCCGCTGGCGGCGCCCCCGCCGCCAGCACCGGCGCAGCAAGCGCCACCACGAGCCCCACCACGAGCCCCACCGCAAACACCGCCACGAGCCCCACCGCAAACACCGCCACGAGCACCGGCGCCACAAGCACCGGCGGCAGCACCGGCGCCCCGAGTAGCGCCGAGACCGCGCAGCCCCCAGTCGTTGACTTCGACACGCAGCCGAGCAGGTACAGGCACTGGCAGCTGCGGGTCGACGGCCAGGCGGCGCGCCTGTCGCTCGACGTGGACGAGCAGGGCGGCCTGACACCGGGCTACGAGCTGAAGCTGAACAGCTACGACCTCGGCGTTGACATCGAGTTCTACGACGCCGTGCAGCGGCTGCGTTTCGAGCACCCGCAGGTCCGCGCCGTCGTCGTGACCAGCGCCAAGGACCGGATGTTCTGCGCGGGCGCGAACATCCGCATGCTGGCGCAATCGCCGCACGCGTGGAAGGTCAACTTCTGCAAGTTCACCAACGAGACACGTAACGCCGTCGAGGACGCGAGCGCACACTCCGGCCAGACGTGGATCGCGGCCCTCAACGGCGCGACCGCTGGCGGCGGCTACGAGATGGCCCTGGCCTGCGACGAGATCCTGCTCGTCGACGACGGGTCGGCGGCGGTCGCGCTGCCGGAGGTGCCGCTGCTCGGCGTGCTGCCCGCCACGGGCGGCCTGACCCGCATGGTCGACAAGAGGGGTGTGCGCAGGGACGTAGCGGACGTGCTCGCCACCAAGGCCGAGGGAGTGTGCGGGCAGACGGCCGCCGACTGGGGTCTGGTGGATGCCGTCGCACCGCCCAGGCAGTTCGAGCAGGCGGTGGCCGCGCGGGTCAGCGACGCGATCGAGCGCAGCGCACGGCCCGCGGACGCCATCGGAATCGAGCTGACGCCGCTGCGGCGCACCATCGGGCCGGACGCGATCAGGTATCCGCACGTCGGCTGCGAGATCGACCGCGGGCTCGGCGTCGCGACCATCACCGTCGACGGGCCCCGCGCGATCCCGGCCAGTCCCGGTGAACTGCACGACCAGGGCGCTGACGGCTGGCTGCTCGCGGTCACCCGCGAACTCGACGACCTGATCCTGCGGCTGCGCGTGAACGAGCTTGAGATCGGCATCTGGGTGCTGAAGACCGCGGGGGACCCGGCGGCGGTCGCCGCCTACGACGAGTTCATGCTCGGCAGCCGCGGCGACTGGCTGGCCGACGAGATCCTGCACTACTACAAGCGGACGATCAAACGGCTCGACGTCACGAGCCGGAGCCTGTTCGCGCTGATCGAGCCGGGCAGCTGTTTCTCCGGCTCGCTCGCGGAACTCGCCCTGGCCGCCGACCGCAGCTACCTGCTCGACGGCCTGCGGCCGGAGGACTCGTCCGCCGGGCACGCCGCGGCCACGCTGCAGCTCGGCGCGATGAATACCGGTCCGCTGCCGATGGCCAACGGGCTGTCCAGGCTGGCGTGCCGGTTCTGGGGGCACGAGGCCGAACTGGCGGCCGTGCAGCGGCTCGTCGGCGTGCCGCTCGGCGCGGCCCGTGCGGTGGCGGCCGGGCTCGTCACGTTCACGTTCGACGACATCGACTGGGACGAGGAGCTGCGCATCGCGCTGGAGGAGCGGGCCTCGTTCAGCCCGGACGCGCTGACCGCCATGGAGGCGCAGAACCGGTTCGCCGGCCCGGAAACGCTGGAGACCAAGATATTCGGGCGGCTGTCCGCGTGGCAGAACTGGATCTTCCAGCGCCCGAACGCCGCTGGCCCGGAAGGCGCGCTGCGCCGCTACGGAACCGGCCAGCGGCCCGCATACGACCGGAGGCGGGTGTGACCGTGTCCGCCAGCCCAACGCCAGCAAGCCGAGGCCCAAGCGCAAGCGCAGGCACAAGCGCGAGCAGGATCGACTACACGGAAAGGATCCCGAACAACGTCGACCTTGCCACCGACAGACGGCTCCAGCGGGCGCTCGAGTCCTGGCAGCCCAACTTCCTTACCTGGTGGCACGAACTGGGCCCGACGGTGTTCAAGCAGAACGAGATCTACTTGCGCACCGCGGTCGCCGTGGGCCGTGACGGGTGGGCGCATTTCGGCTACTGCCGCATGCCCGAGTACCGGTGGGGCGTCTTCCTCGCGGAGCGCGACCCGGCCCGGGTGGTCAGCCACGGTCAGCACGCGGGCGAGCCCGTGTGGCCGGAGATCCCCGGCGAGTACCGCGCCGACCTGCGGCGCCTGGTCGTGATCCAGGGTGACACCGAGCCCGCTTCCGTCGAGCAGCAGCGCCACCTCGGCGCGACCGCGCCGAGCCTGTACGACCTGCGCAACCTGTTCCAGGTCAACGTGGAGGAAGGCCGTCACCTGTGGGCCATGGTCTACCTGCTGCACCGCTACTTCGGCCGGGACGGCCGCGACGAGGCGGACATGCTGCTCCGGCGCAACTCCGGCGACGTTGACCAGCCGCGGATCCTCGGCGCTTTCAACGAGCAGACGCCGGACTGGCTCGCGTTCTTCATGTTCACCTACTTCACCGACCGGGACGGGAAGTTCCAGCTCGGCACCCTCAAGGAGAGCGCGTTCGACCCGCTCGCCCGGACCTGCCAGTTCATGCTGAAAGAGGAAGCCCACCATATGTTCGTGGGCATCACCGGCCTGCAGCGGATCATCGAGCGAACGGCGCAGCTCATGCGTGAGCACGACACCGAGGACATCTGGCGCTACGGCGGGATTCCCCTCGACGTCATACAGCGCTACCTCAACTTCCACTTCTCCGTGTCCATGGACCTGTTCGGCTCGGAGGTGAGCACGAACGCCGCCAACTACTTCACCGCCGGCCTCAAGGGCCGCTGGATGGAAACCAGGCGCAAGGACGACCACCGGCTGATCGACCAGGTGACCGGGGTGAGCCGGGTCCGCGACGGGCGGTTCGTCACCGACGAGGTCGCCGCGCTTGCCGCGCTCAACGTCGACCTGCGGCGCGAGTACGTGGCTGACTGCGCCACCGGCGTCAAGCGGTGGAACCATGCGCTGGGGGAAGCCGGTCTGCACCACCGGCTGTTCCTGCCGCACGAGGGATTCAACCGCCAGGTCGGCGGCTACGCGGGCGCTCGCATCACCCCGGCCGGACAACTCGCCGGCGAGGCGGTGTGGGACCGGGGCCGTGACTCCTGGCTGCCGACGCCCGAGGACAGGTTCCGCGTCGCGCAGCTCATGCGGCCCGTCTACGAGCCGGGTAAGTTCGCGGGCTGGATCGCGCCGCCTTCGGCCGGCATCAACGGCGCGCCGCCGGACTTCGAGTACGTCCGGATCGACTAGCGCCGGTCGAGTACGTCCGGATCGACTAGCGCCGGTCGACCAGCGCCGGTCGACCAGCGCCGGTGCTACCTGCGCACGCGGCGGCCCGGTGCGCAGCCGTTCGGTATATGTCCCCCACGCGACCGGCGTGACAGGGGACTTATCCTGAACGGCTGCGCGCCGCACCGCATGACTGGCCGGCCAGGTCAGGCAGGGGGTGGGCGGCCCGGCCCGGCCGCGGTCGCGGCGCCGCGCAGGGGGGTCAGTTGGTGAAGTAGCTGCCTCCGCCGCTTTGCGGGTCGGTGACCTGCGCGGTGACCGATACGGTGCCGGCGCGGGCGAAGGTCAGCACCAGCGTGATGTCCTTGCCGCCGCGGAGCGGGCCGGCCCCGCTGATGAGCAGGTGCGCGTCGTTCGGCAGCAGCCGCACCGTGGACGCCGCCGGGATGCTGATCGCCGCCACCGTCCGCATCCGCGTGCCCTGACCTGTGGGTTCGCGGAAGACGACCGTGCCGCCGACGCTCGTGCGGGCCGCGACAAGGCGGTCGGCGGCGCCGTCATTGCGGATGTCGAGGAAGGCGACGGTGGTATGCGGCGCGGCGGTCAGTGGGAGCGGGACGTAGGCGCTGGTCACCGTGAGCGACGGCGCGGCGGCCACCCGCGCCGTGCAGCCGGCCGCGGCCACGGTCAGCGCGCACGCGGCGAGTGCGGCCGCGATCACCCGCCGCCGGTGGCCCCAAGACCACCCCGTCATGCGCCCGCGCGCCGTTGTCGTCATCCCACTCCTCCCAGCCGATGTTCTCACGTCGGCAGCGGGCCCGCCGCACGGGGCACCCCCGCCGGGCAGCTACGCCGGGCAGCTACGCCGCGCTGGCCAGGCACGGCGCGCGGGCCAGCCAAGCTCAACGCACCGCTGGCGCGCGGCGGGCCCGGCAAGGTCACGATGATGGCCTGATGCGGATCCTTCCTACCGGTCACGCCGGGCTGGTCGGGACGGCGACGCGGCGCTACAGCCAGCCGGCGCGGGCGAACGCGGGCCGCCCATCGCTGCGCTCGTCGCTGTGCGCATCGCCGGGCGCATCGCTGTGGACGTCGCTGTGGACGTTGCTGGGCGGCGTGGCGAGTTCGCCCGCCCGCACCTTGCCGAGCAGCTTGTCCGTCGCCTCGAGGATCTCAGGGACACAGGCACGAAGACTCGCTGCGTCCACGGCCATGGCCTCGTCGGGCGGCAATCCCGCCCGCTCGAGCACGCCTTCGAGGTCGGCGAGCTGTTCGCCGAGCCAGCCGAGTGGATTCGCCGACAGCTCCTTGACGAACACCCGGTGGCCTGGCTCCCACCCACGGAACGCGGGGTGATGGTGGGTCCTGTCGAAGCTGCCCGGCGGGCCCTCCACCGATTCGAGCAGGTCCACGCGCCAGATCGGCTGGCCGACGTCGATCGGCTGCGCCGAGTAGATCGAGCCCTTGAGCTGGCCGCGGTCGAGTACCCGGACTTCGAGGCGCACGCCGCGCTCCGGTCCCTCCTGGCCCCTGCCCGGGTTCGGGTCCACGAAGTACAGGTCGCCGAGCACCACGCCGATCCGCTCGAAGCCAAACGCGTAGAGCATGCCACCGCCCTCCTACGATCACGAGGCCCTGCATTGATGGCTGCCGTCACAATGCGCCGCGACAGCCTCGCTGGCCGTCGCTGGGCAAGTTTCCGCCCACGCGGCAGCGCTGTCAACGAGGCCCGCGCTCCGTCCGCGCGAGCGTGCTGTAGTCTACTTTCACGACTCATATAATAGGAAATGAATGGAGTCCCTTCGATGCGGACCTCTCTCGCCCGTGCGGCGGCAAGAAAAAGAGCCGTCAAGGCCATCGGCGTCGCCGCGGTGGCTGTCGCCGCGGTCAGTGCCGCCGCAGGCTGTGGGTCATCCGCGGCCTCGTCCACCGGCGGCGGCAGCAGCAGCCAGGTCACGCTCCATCTCGGTTACCTGACGAACATCACGCACGCCACGGCGCTCGTCGGGGTGCACAGCGGCATCTTCGCCAAGGATCTCGGCCGCGGCGTCACGTTGCGGACCGAGACCTTCAACGCGGGTCCCGACGAGGTCACGGCCCTGTTTTCCGGTGCACTCGACGCGGCTTACATCGGCCCGGGCCCGGCGGTCAACGCCTGGCAGAAGTCACAGGGACAGGCCATCAAGATCATCTCGGGGGCGGCGTCGGGCGGTGCCTCGCTCGTGGTGAAGAAGGGCATCACCTCGGTGGCCGCCCTGAAGGGCACGACGCTGGCCACGCCGCAGCTCGGCAACACGCAGGACGTGGCGCTGCGGTACTTCCTGCTGCAGCACGGGCTGAGGACCGACACGCAGGGCGGCGGCGACGTGCACATCAAGCCGCAGACGAACTCGATCACCATACCGGAGTTCAAGTCCGGCCAGATCGACGGCGGCTGGCTGCCCGAGCCGTACGCGAGCGAGCTCGTGCAGGCCGGCGGGACCAAGCTGGTGGACGAGCGCACCCTGTGGCCGAGCGGGCAGTTCGCCACCACCCTGCTCGTGGTGCGGACCGCGTTCCTCCAGGCACATCCGGACGCCGTCGCCAAGCTCCTGAAGGGCCAGGTAGACGTGACCGACTACATCAACAAGCAGCCGGCGGCCGCTCAGGCCGCCGCCGACGCCGAGCTCACCGCGCTCACCGGCAAGGGCCTGAAGCCGAACGTGGTCAGCGCCGCCTTCAAGGAGATCACCTTCACCAGCGACCCGATCGCCTCGTCACTGCGGGCCGGCGCGCAGCACGCGGAGCAGGTCGGGCTGCTCAAGCCGGTCGACCTCACCGGGATCTTCGATCTCGGCCCGCTGAACAGCGTGCTGACCGCGGCCGGAGAGCAGCAGGTGTCGTCATGAGCGTGGCCGGACCGCGCGCCGCGCCAGCCGATCGAGCGGCCGGGCAACCCGGGAACCCGGCCGCGCAGACCGTGCGGACCGGCTGCGCGGTCCGGCTCAGCGACGTTTCGAAGGTGTACGGGCGGGGGGCCCAGGCGGTGCTCGCGCTCGACCGGATCTCCCTGTCCGCCGCGCCCGGTGAGTTCGTCTGCCTGCTCGGCGCCTCCGGCTGCGGCAAGAGCACCTTGCTGGCCCTGGTCACGGGTTTGGACCAGGTGTCGGCTGGAACCGTCGAGGTGCCTGGCCGCAGCACGCTGATGTTCCAGGAGCCCGCGCTGTTCCCCTGGCTCACCGCCGCGCGCAACGTACAGCTCGGCTCGCGCGCGAGCGCGGTATCGGCCAAACGGCGGCGCGAGCGGGCCGACGAGTTGCTGGCCGCGGTGCACCTGGCCGGGCTCGGCGGCAAACGGCCGCATGAGCTGTCCGGCGGGATGCGGCAGCGGGTGGCGCTCGCCCGTGCGCTCGCGCAGGACGTCGAGGTGCTTGCGTTGGACGAGCCGTTCGGCGCGCTCGACGCGATGACCCGCGATCTGCTGCACGACGAGCTCGAGCGGATCTGGCTCGAGCGCGGCCTGACCGTGCTTTTCGTCACGCACAACGTGCGCGAGGCGGTCCGGCTCGGCGACAAGGTGGTGCTGCTGAGCAGCCGCCCGGGCACGGTGATCGAGGAGTACCCGGTGGACATCCCGCGGCCCCGCCTGATCGACTCACCCCAGGTGTCCGGGCTGGCCGCCAAGATTACCGAACGGCTGCGCGGCGAGGTGCTGCGTCATGGCGGCTGACACGCTGGCCGGGCTCGACGTCCTCGAAGGAGCCACGAACCGCCCGGCCGCCAGGCGCGCCGCACGTGCGTGGTCGGCGACGTGGCCGAAGCTGATCGCGCTTGTGCTGGTGATCGCCATCTGGCAGATCGTCGTCTGGTCCGGATGGAAGCCGGCCTACGTGCTGCCCGGGCCGCGCGCCGCGTTCGGGGAACTGTGGAGTGAGGCGCACCACGCCGTGCTGTGGAAGGCGATCGCGATCACCCTCCGGCGCGCGGTGACCGGCTTCGCGTTCGCGCTCGTGATCGGAACGGTCATCGGGCTGGCGGTGTCGAGGTTCCGCGTACTGCGCAGCGCCATCGGCGCGCTCATCACCGGCTTGCAGACAATGCCGTCGATCGCCTGGTTCCCGCTGGCGATCCTGCTTTTCCAGCCCAACGAAACCGCGATCTTCTTCGTGATCGTGATGGGCGCCGCGCCGTCCATCGCCAACGGCCTGATCGCGGGGGTGGATTACACACCGCCGCTGCTCCTTCGGGCGGGGAAGGTCCTCGGCCTTGGCGGTGTCTCGCTGTACCGGCACATCATCGTGCCCGCATCGCTTCCGGCCTATGTCGGCGGGCTGAAGCAGGGCTGGGCGTTCGCCTGGCGCAGCCTGATGGCCGGTGAACTGCTCGTGCTCATCGCGCACCAGCCGTCCATCGGTGTACTGCTCGAAAATGACCAGAACACCAACTCCGCACCGGCAGTGATCGCGATCATGATCGTCATCGTCGTGATCGGGATGGTGGTGGACTCGCTGTTCGGCGTGGTGGACCGGGGGATCCGCCGCCGCCGGGGTATCTCCGTCGCCGGCGCCGCCAGCTAAGTCGCCGACGCCGCCGTCCGGGCGTTTCGCGCGTCCGTCCTTTCGTTGCAATCTGTCCGCGCGGCCGCGTCCCGGATTTTGCCAAATTGGCCGTGTGCCGATACCTGACGGAGCGGGTGCGGCAGCATAGCATCAGATCACGGGACAAACGACCCTTCCGCTGTGCCTGGGATGGTTTTTTGGGTATGGGGGAGGTGGTGGCATCGCCATACGGAGGCTGGTCATGGCAACCAGGGGCGAGGCTTACCGGGAGGAGAGGGGTCAAGGCGGCGGGGCTACGGCGGCCTGGCGCGACCGCGCGGGGCAGGAAGCTGGCGCGAGCGTGCCGGCGTACGCCGTCCGCATCGCCGAGCGGTACCACCTCGAGGACCGGATAAGCGAAAGCGGGCAGTCCGCTTTGTGGCGGGCTTTCGACGACATTCTCGGGCGCCCGGTAACGGTGCGCACGTTTGGGCCGGGGTTCGCGTATACAGCCCAGGTTGTCGCCGCGGCGCGGGCGGCCTGCCGGGTACCGGACGAGAGACTGGCCCGGGTGTTCGACGCCCATGTGGCCGCCGACGGCGGGTACATCGTCACCGAGTGGGCGGACGGGGAGAACCTCGAAGACCTGCTCACCAGGGGCCATCTGGACGTCGGGTGGGCCACCCGGATCGTTGCGGAGGTAGCAAGTGCGCTCGACTCCGCGCACGCGGCAGGGATCGCGCATCTGCGCCTCACCCCGAGGTCGGTCCTGTGGACCCACGACGCGGGAGTGAAGATCCTCGGCCTCGCCATCGACGCGGCCCTTGCCGACGCGGCCCTTGCCGACGCGGCCCTGGCCGACGCCGCCTTGGCTGACGCGGCGCTGGCCGATGCGGGCCCTGCTGGCCGGTCGGTTGCCGGTAACGGGCACGCTGACGCGGCCCTGGCCGGCCCGGCGGTTGCCGGTAACGGGCACGCTGGCACGCGGCGGGCCGGCCAGGGCCGCGTCAGCGTGCCCGTTACCG
>DATFVJ010000189.1:0-2751 GCA_035260365.1 Streptosporangiaceae bacterium | reverse complement strand
TGGCGATTGCCGCCGCCGCTAACACGACGGCACCGGCCTGCCCGCCTTGATCGCGTTCAGGTCCTGCACCGCCTGGCTGAGCGTGCGCACCTTGACCACCCGCAGCCCTGGCGGCACGGAGCCGCGGACGTCCGCGCAGTTGTTCGCGGGCGCCAGGAAGATCGTGGCGCCCTGGTTGCGCGCGCCCACCATCTTCTGCTGTATGCCGCCGATCGCGCCCACGTTCCCGTTGGCGTCGATCTCACCGGTACCCGCGATGAACCTGCTATCGGCCAGGTTGTCCGGGGTGAGCTTGTCGACCAGGCCGAGCGCGAACATCATCCCCGCGCTTGGGCCGCCGATGTCGCCGACCCTGATCCGCACGGCGAACGGGAACTTGAACTGCTCGCTGACCACCACCCCGATCACCGCCTGCCCGCCGCGGGACCTGCTCACCAGCCGGACGGTCTGCGTCTTACCGTTCCTCGAGATGGTCAGCTCGACCGGGCTGCCGGGGCGACGGCCCCGGATCAGGCTGGCCGCCTTGTCGGCCGAGGAAACGAGGGTACCGTCGACCGCTGTGATCACATCGCCGCCGCGCAGCACGGAATAGGCGGGCATCCCCTTCACCGTATGGGCGACGATCACGACCGTCTTGAACCCGATCTTGAGCTCGCGCAGCGCCGCCGCGGTGGCGAGCTGCTGCGAGTCGGTCATCTGCTGGACGTTCTGCTTCTGGACCTGCTGCACGTTCGCGCTGTTGCCGAACAGCTCCTCCTGCGGCACCACCGCGTCGTGCGGCGACAGCCAGGCCCGCAGCGCCGTGTAGAGGTTGATCTCATCCCCCGGGCCGCCCTGGAAACTGACCGTCACCAGATTCAGGTTGCCCGTCGCCGGATAGACCTTGTGGCCGGAAACCGTGATGAGCGGCTTGCCATTCAGCGCGCCGAGCGTGTTGAACGTCGGGCCCGGGCTCAGTACCACGTAGGGAACGGGCAGCACAGCACCGGTCAGGGCCAATACGGCGGCGCATATCCCGGCGACGAGCATCGTCAGGGCACGTCGCGACATGCACGGAAGACTATGCCACTGTCACGGTCCGCCGGTCACGCGCCGCCGGGTCGCGCGCCGCCGGGTCGCGCGCCACCGGGGTCAGGCACTGCCGACCCACTCGCCCTCGCCGTCGTCGAAGTGCTGGTGCTTCCAGATCGGGACCGTGGCCTTGAGCTCGTCGATCAGCGCACGGCACGCGGCGAACGCCTCCGCGCGATGCGGGCACGACACCGCGACCACGACGGCGAGGTCCCCGATGGCCAGCTCTCCGCTGCGGTGCACGGCGGCGACGGCAAGCACGTCCGGCTCCGCCGCGACCTTCTCCGCCACCCGGCGCAGCTCGCTGGCCGCGGAGTCGTGCGACGTGTACGACAGCCGGGTCACGCCGCGCCCATGATCGGAGTTCCGCACCTGGCCCGTGAACACCACCGTGCCGCCTGCCGCCGGGTCGGCGACAGCGGCGAGCACCTCGTCGACCGACAGCGGTGCGGCGCGTATCCCGATCAACCGGACGACTCCCATGCCGACCACCGTACCGGCCCGGATCCGCCCGCCGCTGATTCCACTCAGCCGCTGCGGCGTTTGCGGCGGGCGCGGCGGACGATCGCGGCCGTGCCGATGACCGCGACGGTCGCGCCGGCCGCACCAGCGGCGGTGATCGTCGCCTCCTTGCGGGCGAGGCGCCGGCCAGCCACCGCGTGATGCCCGGCACGCTGCGCAAGCAGTACGGCAAGCGCCGTCTCGTTGTCGTATGCGGGCCGCCAGCCCGCGGCGCGGAGCGTCGCGCAGTCCACGACCCAGGGGTAGACGACGTAGTGCAGATCCGTCGCGGGAGCCGGGGTGATGCCCGCCCGGTGCAACCGCTGGACCGTGGCGAAGGTGAAACCGGCGGGCAGTTCGATCCCGCGCAGCCCGCTCAGTTCCTCGACCCGATCCTGCTCCAGCCAGCCGTCGCAGCCGACCGCGAACGCGCCGGTCAGCTCGCCGGTGACGGCCAGCTCGAGCGCGGATACGAGATCGTCGACGTGGCAGAACTGCCAGCGGGTCGCGCAGCCCTTCACCGTGAGCAGGCGCGGCGCCTCGAAATGCCTGGTGATCAGCGTGTCCACGTCGTCGCCGACCAGCGCGGCCGGCCGCACCACGGTGACGTGCATGCCCGGGTAGGCGCGCGGCGCCCGCCGGGCCAGGTGCTCGATCTCGAGCAGGTCACCGGCGAGGCTGGCATCCTGATCGGCGCGCAGCGGCGCCGCCTCGGCCAGCGGAACCTGGTTGTCCGGGCGGGCGCCGTACACCATCGCGCTCGTCACGAGCACCACCCGGCCGACACCCTCCGCCGCGGCGGCGGTGAGCACGGTCTGGGCACCACGCACGTTGAACGCGCGGCGCTGCTTGTCGTCGCGATCGGGGGCCAGATCCAGGTCGGTGTGCACGACCACGTCCACCCCGGCAAGACGGCCGGCGAGCACCGGGTCCCTGACATCCACCACCCGCCAGACGACGCCGGTGACCTCACCGCGGTGGTCATCGATCGCCACCACCTTCTTGATCCGGCGGGACGCGGCCAACCTCGCCGCGAGCGCATGGCCGAGGCCCTGGGCCGCGCCGGTCACGGCCACCACGGGGCCGGGCCCGCGCGCCGCGCGGCGGTCCCGGCTCCGCGCGGCCTGCGCAGGCGGCTGCGCACGCCCCGCGCGCGAACGCGGCGCGCTGGCCTGCGGC
>DATFVJ010000188.1:0-7418 GCA_035260365.1 Streptosporangiaceae bacterium | reverse complement strand
GACGCCGGCGCGAGCCGCGACGGCCTCGATGCACAGCCCATCCGCGCCCGACTCGGCGAACAGGTCGAGCGCGGCATCGATGATGGCGCGGTCGGCCGCCTCGCTGCGAGGCCGGCCGGGACGGCGGGCATTGCCTGGCCGGTCGCCAGGTCCGTTCGTGCCCATGCCAGTTGCCTCAGCCACGATGTCATTGCTGAGGGATGCCGGTGTCATGCGCGCCACATCCTTACCCGGCGGCCGATAGCTCGGCCGCTTCCTGTCCGTGCCCGGCGACCGCCGCCCCAGCGCGCGCCGGCACCACCGCCGGAGCGTGCGCGGGCACCACCGCCGGAGCGTGCTCCGTGACCGCAGCCGGTGCCTGCTCCCTCGCTTCCTGCGCCTGCTGGCGGCCACGCAACCCGGGCATCCAGACGAACACCACGGTCGCGCCCACGAGCGCGATCGCCGCCGAGATCAGCGTCGTGACGTGCATCGCCTGCACGAACGCGTCACTCGCCGGAGCGAGCAGCCGGCTGCCCGAAGGGCCTAGCTGCTGCGCGACAGCCTGGGCGCCGGCGATCGACGCGCTCGCGGTGCTGCGCGCGCTCGCCGGGATACCGGCCAGGTGCGGACTCAGCTGGCCGCGATAGACCTGAGCCAGGATCGACCCGAGCACCGCGACGCCGAGCGCGACCGCGACCTGGCGCGCGGTGTTGTTCAGGGACGATCCCGCGCCCGCCCGTTCGCGTGGCAGTACCGACATCACGGCCTCGGTGGCGGGCGGCATCACGTTGGCCATGCCGGCGCCCTGCACGAAGAAGATGACGCCAAGCACCCAGATCGGCGTGTCCACGCCGAGGAGGAAGTAGCCGGCCAGCGCCGAGGCGACCATCAGCAGGCCCACCGTGGTCACGGCCTTGGCCCCGAACCTGTGCACCAGCGTCGCGCTGCGCGGCGAGAACAGCATCTGCCCGGCGGCCAGCGGCAGCGTCAGCAGTCCTGCGTGCAGCGGGCTGTAGCCGCGCACGTTCTGCAGGTAGAAGCTGATGAAGAAGATCGCTCCGGCCAGCGCGAAGAACACCAACCCGATGGCGCCGACCGAGGCGGAAAGGCGCGGGTCACGGAACAGCCGGACGTCGAGCGACGGATGGCTGATCCGGCTCTCGTGCCAGCCGAACAGGCCAAGCACGGCGAGCCCCACGAAGACAGGGCCGAGCACGTCCGGGCGCACCCACGAACCGGTGTCGCCGCCCTGGATGATCCCGTAGACGACGAGGACGAGGCCGGCGATGGAAAGCAGCACGCCAACGGCGTCGACCTTGCCCGGGTCGGGGTTGCGCGACTCGGGGACGATAAGCAGCACGAGGAGCGCGCCGACCGCGGCGATCGGCACGTTGATCAGGAAAACCGAACCCCACCAGAAGTGGTCGAGCAGCAGGCCGCCGAGTACCGGCCCGATGGCGATCCCGCCACCGACCGCGGCGGCCCAGATGGCGATGGCGCGGCCGCGTTCACGCGGATCGAAGACGTTCGAGATGATGGACAGCGTCTGCGGCATGACCGCCGCGCCGCCGAAGCCCATGGCCGCGCGGGCCAGTATCAGCTGGTCGGGTGTGTGCGAATAGGCCGAGAGCAGCGAGGCGACGCCGAACAGCAGCAAGCCGATGATCAGCATCCGCCTGCGCCCGATACGGTCGCCGAGCACGCCGAACGTGAACAACAGGCCGGCGAACATCAGTGTGTAGGAGTTGATCGCCCATTCGAGCTGGCTCTGGGTCGCGCCCAGGCCGCCCCTCGGGTCCGCGATCGTCTTCAGCGCGATGTTCAGGACCGTGTTGTCGAGAACGATGACCAGGAGGCCGACGACCAGGACGCTGAGGATGTACCAACGGCGGCGGTGGATCCTCTCGCCGGCCGCGATACTGCCTGCGGCCGCGCCCTGGGGTGCCGCGACGGTTGCGACGCGGCCGGCTTGAGCCGAGCTTTGCTGAGCCATGGTGCCTTTCAAAGTCTGATGGCGTAACTGCCGGGCACGGCGCAGCGGATCTGTCTGAGCCGTCCCCCGGGTGAGCTTTCACCGATACGCAACCGTCCCGTTTCACAATCTGTTCCGGCCGCGGGACGCTCGCCCGGGCCTCGCGGGGCGCTCGCACGGGACCTCGCGGGCCGCTCGCCCGGGCCGCCAGGAGCACGTGCGGGGGTTCACCGCCGTCGCGGGACATGGCATGATCGATGCGTCCGGGGACGCCACCAGGGCGCCTCGAGGCCAGGAGGTTTTCACCATGACTGCTTCCACTTCCCATGCCGGCGCGCCCGCTGCGGCCACCGCCCTGTACGGCGGGACCTCGGCCAGGCGCATCACTGTTCGCGACATCGCCGCGGCCAAGGTTCGCGGCGAGAAGTGGCCGATGCTGACCGCCTACGACGCGCTCACCGCGCGGGTCTTCGACGACGCGGGCATTCCCGTGCTGCTTGTCGGCGACTCGGCCGCGATGGTCGTCTACGGCTACGACTCCACCATCCCGGTCACCGTAGACGACCTCATTCCGCTGACCGCCGCCGTGGTCCGCGGCACAAGCAGGGCGATGGTCGTGGCCGACCTGCCGTTCGGGTCCTACCAGGCGTCGGCCGAGGCGGCGCTCGCCGCGGCCACCAGGTTCATGAAGGAGTCGGGCGCGCACGCGGTCAAGCTCGAGGGCGGGCGGCGGGTGCTGCGCCAGGTCGAGGAGCTTGTCACGGCCGGCGTACCGGTCATGGCGCACCTTGGCCTCACCCCACAGTCGGTCCACGCGTTCGGCGGGTACCGGGTCCAGGGCCGCGGCGAGGACGGCGAGGAACTGCTTTCCGACGCCAAGTCACTCGAGGCGGCCGGCGCATTCTCCGTGGTGCTCGAGTGCGTGCCAGCGGAACTCGCCTCCCGGGTGACGGCCTCCTTGTCGATCCCCACCATCGGCATCGGCGCCGGCGCCGGCTGCGACGCGCAGGTCCTGGTCTGGCAGGACATGGCCGGGCTCTCGCCGCGGACGGCGAAGTTCGTCAAGAAGTACACCGACGTCGCGGGCGCGCTACGCACCGCCGCGCAGGCGTTCGCCGAGGACGTGGTCGCGGGCGCGTTCCCGACCGAGGAGTACGCCTACCACTGACGCGGGCACGCCACAGCCGGCCCGCGCAGCCGTTCGGGATAGGGGGCGGACCTCATACGTCGGTGATGCGCAGGCCCGCGTGCGCCTTGTACCGCCGGTTTATCGCGACCAGGTTGGCCGTGAACGCCTCGACCTGGCCGCAGTTGCGCAGGCGGCCTGCGTAGATGCCGCGCATGCCAGGAATGCGCCCGGCCAGGGCCTGCACCACGTCCGTGGCCGCGCGGTCGTCGCCGAGCACCAGCACGTCCATCGGCACCTCGGGTACCTCGGGATCGAGCAGCAACACCGAGGACACGTGATGGAACGCGCCCACCACGCGGCTGTCCGGCAGCAGCGCCGCGGTCTGCTGTGCGGCGCTGCCCTCCTCGACCCGCATCGCGAAGGCACCCTCCCCGTCGAAGCCAAGCGGGTTCACGCAGTCGACGACGATCTTGCCGGCCAGTTCGGCGGTGAGCGAGGCGACAAGCTCACGGTGACCCAGCCACGGCACCGCGACGATCACGACGTCGGCCTCGCGCGCGGCGTCGGCGTTCAGCATCCCCCGGACACCCGGCCCCGCGCCGAGGTCAGCGGCCGCGGCGTGCGCGCGCTCCGCGCTGCGTGAGCCGATGTGCACGGTGTGGCCCGCGAGCGCGAACCGCCGCGCGAGCCCACGGCCTTCCGCGCCGGTGCCGCCGAGAATGCCGATGGCGAGTCCGGCCACGCCGGGCCGCGCCGCGTCCTGGTCAGAAGAGTGCTGCCGGTCTGCCATGCGTACGATCCTGTCATCACACGCCGTGTCGCACGCGGTCCGCCCGGTACGGGTGCGCTGAGCGTGGGCACCCGGCACCATAGAGCGATGGACGCGAACCAGGTCGCGGCGCTGCGGGAGCTGCTCGCGCCGACCGGGTGGCTGGAACGGACGCGGCGGCTCGGCAAGGCGCTGCGGGGCGGCCGCAGCGCCGGGGGGCTGCTCGTCGTCGGCACGCCGGGCGACGACCCGTGGCATATCACCGCCCACCTGGAGGACGAGGCGCGCCTCGGCGGCGTGCCGTCCCTCATGCCGACGCTTGTCCGCTGGTCACCGCCGCCCGACGCGCCACCGCACCTGCGGATCGGCCTGGACAGACTCGAGGCGGCGCGGCGCGGCGAGACGCTCTTCGTCGTCGCCGTGGAGCCAGCGTCCGCGCCGCTGCTCGAACGCGTGCAGGACGCCCGGCGGACCGGCGCCACGGTCGTCGCGCTCGATCAGGGGGACACCGAACTCGAGGAACTGGCCCACGAGGCGCTTGCCGTGCCCGCCGCGACCTCCCCCGTCTCGTTCGACGGCGCGCAGCACCTGGTCAGCGCCGCCGCCGGCGAGATCGACACGAACCGCAGGCCAGGGCTGCGGGAACGGCTGGCGCGGCTGCTCGACGCCGTCAGCGGGCCCACCGATCAGTGAGGCTCAGGCGTCGAGGCTGAGCACCATCGTGGGCGGCTCGATCACGTGATCCTCGCGCAGCGGGCGGACCGCGGTGCCGATCGCGAAGAACTCCGTCGTGTGGGCGCCCCACTGATGACTGTGCTGGCGCAGCTGCACACCCACGATCCCCTCCGCGTGCAGCGCCTCGGCCTCCGCCTGCATCCGGCTCATCGCGAGTTCACGCGCGTCGTACAGGGCCTGGGTGAACTGCTCGATCTCGACGTTGCGCCCGATGTTGCCGAGCACGCCGCCGAGACGCTGGTGCGCGATGTGATAGACACACGACCCCATCACCATGCCGAGCGGCGCGTACCCGGCGCGGATCAAGGTCCAGAAATCCTGGCCGGACAGGTCGGAGGTGAACGGCTGGTTCTTGTTGTTCCGCCAGTTGGTCACGCCGCTGCCCGCGCTGCCGCCCGCACCGGGCTCGGCCTTGACCGCGGTACCGACGGCGATGAACTCGGCGATGTCGTTGCCGAACTCCTTCATCTCGACGTCGAGCCTGACGCCGACGATGCCGTCCGCGCGGAGCGCGTCCGCCTCCGCCTCCATCCGCGTCATCGCGAGTTCGCGTGCGTGGTACATGGCCTGGGAGAGCACGTCGAGTTCCTGGTTCTTGCCCCACCGGCCGACCTGCAGGCCGACGTGGTAGATCGAGCTGCCGAGCACCAGGCCGAGCGGCCGGAAACCGGCCTCACGCACGAGCAGGAACTCGTTCACCGACAGGTCGGAGGTGAAGATGGAACCGGCCTTGCCGGGCTGAAGCTCCGCGAGGCGGCGCATCGCGTCCTGCGGTACGCCCTGCGCGGCCAGGCCGGCCGATTGCTGCTCCGTCATCTCGTCTCCCTCGCCTGCGTGCTCCGTGTCTGCGGTGTGCCTTGCCACGCGGCGCACCTGCCGCGTGTCATGTCGATGACCGCCCGAGCCGTACCCTGGCCGCCTGCCGTCGCTGCGGGTCGAGGGACAGCACGGCGAGGCTCGGGGCGGGCGGCGCCCCACTGCGGCCGAAACTGGCGATCGCGGTGCCCACGAAGGTCGCCTCGGCGATGTGGTCGCGGCGGCCCTCCTGCGCCGGGCACTCCCGCTCCCGCATCTGCAGCTCCATGCGCGACGTCACGACCGCGTCCGCGCCGTGCGCGCGGGCGTCCTTCTCGAGCTGCACCCGCGCGTCGTGGCGGGCCGAGTTCACCAGGTCGGTGTACCCGTGCACCTCGGTATTGCCCGCACCCCACCGGGTCTGGCCCACGGTCCGCCAGTCGTCGTGCCGCGCGCCGATCGAGATACCGAGCACGAGCGCGACAGGCACCAGACCGGTGATGATCAGCTTGGCGAAGTCCTGGCCGGACAGATGGGACGTGAACGGCGCTTTCGGGTAGACGGCGCCAGGCGCCCGCACCGCGGTGCCGATCGCCTTGAACTCGAGGCCATTGCCGGCCGGGAACGGCCCGATGTCCAGGGATACGCCGACCACGCCGTGCCCGCCGAGCGCCGCGCACTCGGCGCTCATCCGGCCGATGGCCTTGCGCCGCGCCTCGTACATCGTCCGCACAAGGGGCCCGAACGACGCCAGCCCGCCGCCGCCAGATACCTGCGTGGTCGCCTGGTACGGCGACACGGTGGCGCCCCAGTAGCTGCCACCCCACGAGCCGGGGCAGTAGTAACCGCCGGAGTAGCCGATGTTGTAGACGGCGGCGCCGAGCACCTGGCCAACCGGCTCGAAGCCCGCCGACCTGATCGCAGCGAACTCCGCGGTGGACAACGCGGACCCCCACGTGCCGCTGCCGCGGATCTCGGCGAGGCGCGCCCGCGCCGCGGGCGGCAGGCCCTGCCCGGGCTGGTAGCCGGTCATGCGCAACCCCTCTTCGCAGTCGCCCACACACTACCGGGCGGCCAGGTGCGGACGGGCCGCGGCCAGGCGCCGTCGCGGCGCAGGTGCGCCGTCACGGCCGCAGGCGCAGCGTCACTCGCGATCCTGCGCGTCCCATTCCTCGTTCCTGCGGTGCGCGATCTCGATCGCGTGCTCGGCTTCTTCCTTGCTCGCGTACGGGCCGAGCCGGTCCTTGGCCGGGCAGCCGGCCTCCGGCTCGACGGTCTTGTGCCTCAGGCAGTACCACCAGCGCTGCGAATCGCTCATGTCAACTAGACTCGCAGCACATGACGACCGTACTCCAGCCCGGGCGGGTATCTCCGCTGCGCGACGTCCCAGAAGACATCCCGCGGCCTGAGTACGTTGGCAGGAAACGGCCGAAGACCGGGGAGCCGAATGTCAAGTCCCCGGAGACCATCGAGCGCATGCGGGTGGCCGGGCGGCTGGCCGCACGCGCGCTCGAAGAGGTCGGGCGCGCCGTCGCCCCCGGCGTGACCACCGACGAGCTCGACCGGATCGGGCACGAGTACCTGTGCGATCACGGCGCCTACCCGAGCACCCTCGGCTACCGGGGTTATCCGAAGTCGCTGTGCACGTCGATCAATGAGGTCATCTGCCACGGCATACCCGACGACACGGTGATCAGGGACGGCGACATCGTCAACGTGGACATCACCGCCTTCATCGGTGGCGTGCACGGCGACACCAACGCGACATTCCTCGCCGGTGACGTGAGCGAAGAATCCCGCCTGCTCGTCGAGCGCACCAGGGAGGCGATGTACCGCGGCATCCGCGCGGTGGCGCCGGGCCGGCCGCTGAACGCGATCGGCCGGGTCATCGAGTCGTACGCGCGCCGTTTCGGTTACGGCGTGGTCAGGGACTTCACCGGGCACGGGATCGGCACCACATTCCACTCCGGCCTGATCGTGCCCCATTTCGACGACCCCACGGTCCCGGTCACCATGGAGGCGGGGATGACGTTCAC
>DATFVJ010000187.1:0-10305 GCA_035260365.1 Streptosporangiaceae bacterium | reverse complement strand
CGGCAGCTGGCTGAACATGGCCGAGATCGAGCTCGCCGTGCTGGCCAGCCAGTGCCTGGACCGCCGGCTGGCCGACCGGGCGACGCTGGAGCGGGAGGTCGCGGCGTGGCAGGCGGCGCGCAACGCTTCTGGCCGTGGCGTCGACTGGCGCTTTACGACCGAGGATGCCCGCATCAAGCTCAAGCACCTCTACCCCGCAATTCAGACCTGACAAGCTACTAGCGACCCTTCCGGCGGTGTGATCCAGCCGGCCGGTAGTCTGCCAGCCGCATGATCTCCTGCTCGGCGCGCACGCGGGCCTCGGCGAAGTAGCGGTCAGGGTCGCGGAGCATGCGCTCAGGCCGATCGTCGTTGTCTTCAACGGTAATCTGCGCCGCCATTTGCGTTCCCTTCCTCACGCCATCAGTGTCGGCTGGCACCGGAAAACGGTCAATGGGCCGTCCGTCACGTCAGATGCCGCCGAAAGCCAGTGTCGGCCAGCCCATGGGCGAGCGCCCCGGCCAGCAGGCCGGCCAGCAGGCGCACCAGCGGCACCTCGGCCTCCGTGACACCTGCCGCTTCCACTGTATCCACCGTCAGCATGCCGAAGGCCGTGTTCCCGGCGACGACAGGTACCGCGATGAACGCCTTGTAGCCGTGGTGTGCGGACCCGCGCCACCCGGGCGGCGGTTCGGTGTCAACGTCGATGCAGGTCAAATGCTGATTGTGCCGGATCATGGCGAACGCTGAGTCACCTTCGACGGTGCCCTCCATGAACGTTGTCGTCGGCTCGTCGGCGCGCCCCGCGTACTGCTCGGGGACCAGCTGAGGCGGCTTGCTCTCGACGAACCTGAACCAGTTCGCGCGCACTCGTTCCGCGTCGATGAGATGCGCGGCCGAGTCGAGGATCATCGGGATGATGGCTTCCTGCAGCCCTTCACGTTCGTGCCGGCCCGCGGTCGCGATCCGGCCGAGCTGGCGCACGATCGGATCGAGGGCGTCGTTCATCGTGACCCGCATCGCCACCGCGGCCCCGATCGCGGCCCGCTGCGCCTGCGCCCGCAGCCGTTCCTTGCGGATCTGCTCGTACGCGGGGACTCCGGCCGCGGTGACGCTCGCGACCACGGCGGTCACGGTCCACCACGTCATCGCCGACGGCTCGGCACCTGCCTCCATGCCCGACCAGGTGGCCAGCGCGACCGCCGCGAGGCTGATGCCCGTGGTGAGATAGACCCGCTGGACGGGCGGAATCCGCATGCGCCGCACAGTAGATGATCCTTCGCCGTCATTCCGGCACTCTGCGTGATTTCCCCGATTTGTGACGCAACTCAACGTGCCCCGCGTCGTGCCCGAGCGGTCAGCGCCATGTCGCCGAGCGCTTATCTTACTTGCCGCTGCACCTCCCGCACGTGATCCCGCGGATGCTCGCCGCGGCGGTGCGCCGCCGCCGGACTGGCCGACTCGCTCCGTGGGGCAGGTTGCCAGTACCAGCGGGCCGGGCCGAGCAGGACGGCGAGCGTGAACGCGATCACCAGGTCGAGCCTGATCGTGCCCCGTACCACGGCGTTGGCCGTCAGCAGCGGGACCAGGTTCAGCGCGCAGAAGGACAGCACGGACCAAAGCGGGAACGGCCGCCGCGCTCCCAGCGTGTCCCAGAGCAGCGCCCCGGCCATCACCGCGGCGGTGTAGTACCCGTGAGTCCCCGGATCAAGTGCGATGCGCGCCCCGGCCGCGAGCAGGATGACCGCGGCGCCGCGCCGCCGCCAGAGGGCCAGCGCGCCAAGCACCCACGCGACGATGATCTGCGCTGCCCGGTCCCATGGCGGCGTGCGTGCGGTGGTGAAGCCAATCGCCCGCAGCGCGGAGTCTGGCATGTTCCTGATCGTGTAGTGCACCGCGGTCATCGTCGCGGGATCGGCCACGAAGAAGGGCAGCCATCCCGCGGCGGTCACGGCGAGAGCGCAGGCGGCGGCCAGCGCCCAGGGCGGGACGCGGCCCCAGGCCCGGACCTGCGCCCAGGCCCGGACCTGCGCCCGGGTTTGCGCGGCCACGCCGGATTGAGTGACTGCGCGGCCGCCGCTCAGTAGCAGCAGCGGCAGGAAGATCAGTGCCCACGGCTTGGCGTCGATGGCCAGGCCGACAAGCAGCCCTGTCCGTCCCGGCCGGTTCGTCACCGCGGCCCACAGGGCCGTCACGGCGCATAGCAGCGCGAGTGCGTCATCGAGGTGACCGTAGGCCACGGTCAGCTCCACCCACGCGATCATGAAGAGCGCGCCACCGGCGAGCAGCGTCCGTTGCAGGGCCGGCGAGCGCGCGAGATCGGGGCGCACCGTGAGCGCGATCCGCTCGGCCGCGTAGACGATGACCAGACCCATCGCCGTCATGATCAGCTCGGCCGTGACCAGGCCGTCGTGCGGGCCGAGATGGCGCAGCACCGCAGCGGAGGCGAACGCGAGCGGGCCGATCTGCAGTTGCGGGTAGTTGGCGTACAGATGCAGCCCGCCCGCGGGCCCCGGGGTGGCGAGATGGCCAGTGAACAGTAGCGAACTGCCGTGCAGAAAGAAATTCCACGCGATGCCGCCGCCCGGCGCGAGGATCACGAACCAGGCCGCCGTCCACACGGCCAGGACCGGCAGCTTCCAGCGGCGAGACAGCCACGAGCGCTCGGAACGTGCGAGCGCCTCGCGGGTGAGGCCGATCGCCGCAGCGGCCTGCGCGTGGGCGAGAACTCTGGCCCGCCGGTGCGGGATGCCCACGGTTCCGGTGTCCGCGGCCGTTCGGTTCAGGGAGTGGCGCACCCCATGGTCCACGACCAACCGCTCCATTGTCCCGCACTCCCACCGTCGGCGAAGTCCTGCGCATGGCGGGATCCACACGCCGCTGTCGTGGTCAGGCGGGCGCGAACCGCAACTGCAGGCCGAGCCTGCGCAGAACGGCGAAGAACCACAGGGCGGACACACCCGCGCCGACCGCTATCAGGCCGGCCGTGACCGCCGTGGACAGCAGCATGAACAGCGCGAAGGACTCGGTGATCATCATGACCGCCAGCCCGGCCGTGAGCAGGAAGAAGATGCCGGCCCACAGCCATGTCGCGCCGCGGAAGAAACGGTGCAGACCTGGGTGGTGCGCGCCCGGATGCCGCAGCGCGACGACCTCGGTGGCGAGCTGTGCGACCAGCGGCCGGTGCGTCTGCGCGGTCCTCGCGAACAGCACGCAGAGCGCCAGGTTTCCCAGCGGAAACTGCAGCAGGTAGACCCAGGTGTTGCCGGTCACGAGCACCATCGCGGTCTGCACCGTCAGCACGAGCGCCGAGATCGTCAGCATCCCCGGCACACCCGATTTGGTGACCTTGCGGCCCGCGAGCATCAGCCAGACGACACCGAGGCCGGCAAGCAACCCGGTGTTACGGCCGGCCAGCCAAGCCGTCACGACGTACGCCGCGAACGGGAGACCCGCCGACTCGGCGGCGCTCCATCCCGCCGTGCGCAGCAACTTCCACGGACGTGGCAGCTCGAGATGCTCAGCCATGGCGACGAGCATACGCAGACCACCGGGCGCGGACAGCCAAACGCGCCAGGCGAGTCACAGATCCGTGTGGGACTGATCACGCTCGGCGCTCACGCCGCGCCCTCGGCGCCGGGCTGCCGCTCAGGTCCGCAGGGTGTAACCGGCAGCAAGGTCGAGCGCGACGGCCAGCGTCAGGTACATGAGCCACAGGCCGGTCAGGGTATGGAAAAGGCCGAGCGCCCGCTCGCCGGCACCCATCCGGAGCGAGGCCGGTATCTCGGCCAGGTAGACGCACGTGAGGCCCACGAACAACACACCGACCGGCCAGTCGCTGGCCTTGAAGAACACGATCGCGCCCACCACGGACAGCACGATGAACGCGACAGCCATGCCGACGTTGGGCCGGGGGTCATTGCCGCGGTAACGGTTCCAGCCGAGGGCGAACCAATGAGGTTTTCTCAGCAACTTTCACGCGAGCCGCTTGTGCTCGAATAGCGTCAGGACAAGGGCTGCGCGCGCGATGGGGCCTATCTGGCTGGGGCTCGCGGTGACGTTCTGGAGTGCCTTCCAGCGCTGCGAAAGCAGCGCGAAGCCTCTTTCTCCCAGGCATCTTACCGAACTCAGCAGCATATTCCGGGTGCGCGCGTTAATGTCCAGCTCTTTCACGCCTTTCGGCTTCTTCACCGGGGTGAGGACGCCGTGACCTGCGCCTTCGTACCCGCAGTCGGCCAGGCCCGGCATCTTATCCGTGTAATTCCGCAGCACCGGCAGCACCTTCTCCCGAGCGGCGGCCAGGTCATGGACATTCCCCGGCAGCACGTCCGAGATCCACATCGGCAGGCCGCCGGGGTAGAACAGGCCCTGGATGTTCCCGCCGAAGTCCTTCTTCTTCCCCGAGTACCACAGGTCGATGTCGCGGCCCTTCCGGCTGACGGTTTTCTCGTGGCACCGGTCGGAGGCGACGATCTTGCCGTCCAGGATCACGTACGGCGTCCCCTCGGCCACGGCGCGTTCCAGCGCCTCCTCCAGCCCGGGTGCCTCCGCGGACACCACCTTTGTTCCCTCGGCTACGTAGCGGTACGACGTCGCCTGCGACAGCCCGAACCCGGCCCCCAGCCGGGGGATGTCCGCTTTATCCCGGTACCAGGCCAGGACGAACAGCGCCTGCCGGTAACAGCCCAGGCTGCGGGCGTTCTTCCGGGTGCCGATCTCCTTCCGGTGCCGGGCCAGCAGTCGCGAAACGAACAGGACGAGTTCCCTGGGCACGTCGAGTCTGACACGATAGGTGATCACGCGGAGTCTCCCGGCAGGCGGATGTTTTTTTTGGCGAGACTCCTTCTACCGGGAGTTCCGCGTCTCCCGGCGATGTCCGCTTGTATCCGCGTGTCTGCCTACATGGGCGTTATGCGCCGTGTGACCGATTCAGCCTTGCTGAGAAAACCTCAATGGATGCCGTAGGCGGAGAACGCCACGGCCGCCATGTAAAGCGGCCGCCCGACGAATACGTGGAACCAGGTGAGGCCGATGAACAGGATCATGCCCGTTACCAGCTGGCAAAGCCCGGGCATGAAAATGCCCCACACGCCGAGCGACCTGTCCACCGCGCTATCTCTGGGCGGGAAGCCGAACAGTTCGTGCGGGCCGTACACCAGATAACCAGTTCCGAGGCCGAAGAAACCCAGCGTGATCGGCACAAATGTCGACATGCCGAATAAGGTGGCGAAGGACATGGCGGACCCTCCTCGATCTGCTGTACCCGGCGGGCTGACCGGGTGATGGGATGGCGGGTGACGGGCCGGAATTCAGCGAGCCGTGTGTTGCCGTGCTTAACATGATCCGGACGGCAGGGGCCGCGGCAACTGCGCGCGGGCCGGGGGGGGGGGGTTAACCAGCCGCCGACGTGCGCGGCGATGGGCAGCGGCGCGTCGAACCGCATCAAGAGGCTCCCCTCTTGACCGGCCTCACCTGGCCTCGGGCGGACCGGCATGACGGAGCGGGGCTACGGCCATCCTCGCATCGCGCCGGCGCCGCCTGCCGCCGGGATCGGTGTCACGCCGCGCAGCCGTTCAGGATAAATATCCCGGACGGCTGACGTGGGCGCGCCGCCGCCCCGCCCGCTCCTGGCGGCCAATTCCCGCATCGGCGTCTCGGCAGGCCAGACTTCCCTGTGCACAAAACTGTGGATGACCTGTGCAAAGGTGACACAAACCTGTGCGCAACGTGGGGACAATGCTGGGGATTTCCTGGGTCATCGACGCGCTGTGCACGGGGGAAGCCTTAATGTGTCCATATGCAATCATCGCCGCGGTCGCATAAGTAAGCTGAATGTTTACCGGATGTTTATTGAGCTGTGATTCGAAGGCGGGACCGTGGATTTCGAGGGCACCAGACGGGTGAGCCGGGACGCTTTGCAGGGGAGGAGAGCGTCATTATGGCAGATACGCAACGGGAGAGCCACGCCCTGTCATAGGGCAGGTTGCGCTTACCCGGTGCTGGGAGACGATCGGCCGGCTGGCGTGATCGCGGTCGGCCGCCCCGGCACCGCGGGCGCATCGGGGACCCATGGGACGCACCGTAGGCCGTCGGCGAGTTCCCGGCGTGGTGGGTGCTTCCGGGCAGGCCGCGTGGCCGCACGGCCGCTCGCTTCTGGCTGACGTGGAGGTTGGCACGTGAAAATCAAGATCCCACCAGGCGACGCCAGCGTGCTCGAGATGAACAACTGGATCGCCGAGCTGCGCGACGACGGTGGCGCCGAGCCCGCGGATGATGGCGGCCGCCCCGACCCCGCGCAGGAAGCCACCGCCGCCGCGCCGCCCGCGGACATGCTCGCTGCCCACACCGGGAGCAGCGCCGACGTCGAGAGCAAAGCCGATGCCGAGGACGGAGCCGATGCCGAGGACGGAGCCGATGCCGAGCACGGCGCCGCCGCCGGGAGCAGCGAGCGGGCCGCGCCGACCGAGCGGGCCGCCATCGGTGACCAGCTACGGATACCGATCGCGTGGTGCGAGCTGGGTTCCTGCATCGCCCACCACGCCGATCCGGCCGCGCTCGGCGAGGCCGACATCCGCGCCCGGGCGATCTCGGCCGGCTGGCGTCTGGACGGCCTCGGCCGGCTGGCCTGCCCGACATGCCAGCAGAACGGTTCCGGCTTCTGGGCCTCCCACCCGGTCGCGCTGTGGGACCGGGACGTGGCCATCACGCGGGCCTACCTGATGGCCGTGGCCATGCGCAACACCGCCGCGGTCGGCCGCGCGGGGAAAAGCAGATGATCGGGCGCCTCCGCGCCCGCCTGGTGGATTGATCGCACGGCGATGGCAGCACACTCATCACCCCTGGCCCGCGGCGCAGGCGGCCCCTGGCCGACGCGGGCCGTGGAGCTGGCCGACCCGGCCAGCGGGAACTGGCCGTTATCGTCGGATCCCGCCCCCATGGGCTGGGCCTGCCTGCCGCCGATCGCCCCGGGCAGGCCGGGTGTGCACGCCGGATCGGTCCGCGCCGCGCGCGACTTCACCATCGCCACCTTGCAGCGGTGGTCCGCCACGCAGCGCAGCGACGATATCGCGATCGTCGTGTCCGAACTGCTGACCAACGCGCTGCTGCACGCCCGGCCCGCTGCCGCGGGCCGGGCTCGATGGCCGGTCCGGCTCGGCCTGCTTCAGCCTGGGCCCTGTGTGCTGTGCGCGGTCGCCGACCCGAGTGAACTGGCTCCGGCGCCCAAAGCGCCGGGTGATCTCGGCGAGACCGGCCGGGGCCTGCAGATTATCTGTGCGCTCAGCGACCGGTGGGGTTACACCCCGCCAGGTGACATGGGAAAGGTCGTGTGGGCGCTGTTCGCCACCCCCCTGCCCTGTCGCTGACCCGGTCGGTCAGTACCGCGGGGCGGGCGGGATCGGGCGCCCGGCCCGAAGGAGAGCTTGAGCTCGTGCCCGGCGGCACCGAACTGCCTCGCCAGGCCGCCGCCGATGCGCCCCGCGCCGGAGCTCGTATTCCAGCGGGTACACGTACCCGCCGCCTCGTTGCGGCTCGATGATCAGGTGTCTGCGGAGCCCTCGGCCCTGACGCACTGCAGGACCGCGCCGTCACGCGCGAGCCGTTCAGGAGCATTGTCCCGAACGGCTGCCGCGGTTGTCGCCACTGGCTCGTCCGAACACTGCTGCGGGGCATCGCGGTGCCGCCCGGCAACGCCTGGCCGGTGGCGGTCCCATTTACGGTGCGCCGAGGTTTGGTGATCAAGATCACCAAACCTCGGCGCAGGTGGTGGAGGTGCTACGGGGATGTGACCGGCCACGATCATGTGGCCGGTCACTCACCCCGCAGTGATTTCCGCGACCGCGAGGTTCCACCGGTCGGCTGTCGGCGTCGTATCGGCGATTGAGACCAAACTTCCCCGGGCAGCTATTGGGCCTGTTTGCTGGACCCACGATGAGTCGTGAATCAGCTTGTCGAGGAATAGGTTGTCGAGGACTTGACCGGTGACCGGTGTGGCGATCGCCGCCTGGCTCCAGTCGTGCCCGACGCCCACCACAATCGAGCCGGCCCCCGTTGTCGTGACCGTGGCGCCGGGGGCGCCTGTGTTGGCGCCTGCGGCCGCCGTCGCCCCCACTGTGGGAGCTGCGCCAGTCAACGTCATGATGGTGATCGAGCCGGTGTAACCGGTGTCGTGCAGGCTGGCGGTGATCACGGCATTGTCCAGTGGTGCCGTGGCATTGGCTTGCCAGATCTCCGCGTCACCCCAGGCGGTGTTGGCCCGGGTTACCCGGGTGAAGGCCAGGCCGCCGCCTGACACGCCGTCGATGGATTGGCCGCCTGTCCGTGGACCATCGGTGGACACCAGCGCCAGCTCGTGGCTGTTCGTGGTCGACACTGGCGGTGCGGTGAAGCTGGCGGACGGCACTGTCTGGTCGGCCGTCCGCATCTTGTCGCTGCCGAAGGCGGCTGTGCCAGCGGCCGGATCGCGAGCCGCATTGCGCTAGCGGCGGCAGTCGGTGAGCGCCTGGTCGAGGATCTGCAGGCCGAGGTCGATCTCGCCGGGGCTGACGGTGAGGGGCGGCGCGATGCGCAGCACGCTGCCGAGCCCGGCGAACTTGACGATGTTGAGGCTGAGGCCGAGTTCGAGGCAACGGCCGGTGACCGCGGTGCCGTATCGCTCGTCGGGCTCGCGGGTGTCGCGGTCGCGCACGAGGTCGAGGCCGAGCATAAGGCCGGCGCCCCGGACGTCTCCGATCCCCTCGTGCCGGTCGTGGAGTTCGGCCAGTCCGGCTCGCAGGCGGGCGCCGATGCTGGTCGCGCGGAGCGCGAGATCTTCTGCGATCACGGTGCTGAGGACGGCGCGGCCGACGGCCGCGGGCAGCGGGTCTGAGACGTGCGAGGTGAAGTGGAGGAAGCCCTTGGCGACGGCGTCGCTCTCGATCTCATCGGTGGTAATGGTGGCCGACAGGGGCAGGCCGCCGCCCAGCGTCTTGGAGAGCGTGAGCAGGTCGGGGACGACATCGTGCTGCTCGAAGGCGAACATGGCGCCGGCCCGGCCGAGCGCGGTCTGCGCTTCGTCGATGATGAGCAGCATCCCGCGCTGCTCGCAGTGCCGCTTCAGCCGGGCAAGGTAGCCGTCGGGCAGCGGCACGATGCCGCCCGCGCTGAGAATCGGCTCGATGATCGCGGCGGCGGGCGCACCGACGGACTGGGCGTCGGTGAGCGCGATGCCAGCCTCCAGGCAGGTCAGGTCGCAGCGGTCCCGGCAGTGGGCGATCGGGCAGCGGTACGGGTTGGGCGTCGGCAGTGCCATCGTCCCGGGCAGCGCGGGGCCGTAGCCGCGGCGGCCGGCGCTGTAGGTGCTCGACGCGGCCCCGGCGGTCATCCCGTGCCACGAGCCGGCGAAGGCCAGCACCTCATGCCCGCCGGTGTGCAGCTTGGCCAGCCGCAGCGCGGCCTCGTTGGCCTCACCGCCGGTGGACAGGAACATCGCGCGGGTGAGCGGCCCGGGGAGCATGGCCATCAGCTCACGCGCCAGCTCGATCACGTCGCGGGCGAGGAAACCGCTGAACAGGTGCACGACCTGGCCACTGGCGCGCTGAATGGCCTCGGCGATGGCCGGGTGGCCGTGCCCCAGCGTCGCGCACATCTGGCCCGAGGTGAAGTCGAGGATCCGCCGCCCGTCTTCGGTTTCCAGCCAGCTTCCGGCCGCCCGTTCCACGACGAACTGCGCGAACGCGCCGCCGTAGCGGATCAGGTGCGCGTGCTCCGGGTCCGCGGCCCGGGCGGCGCGGCCGCCCCCTCCGGGCCCGGCCGCTTGCCGGGCCGTCCGGTCTGCCATGCTGACATGTCAGCATGGCAGCATTGCCCTGTCAATGGCCGGTAGACTCACCGGCATGCAAGCGTCCTCAGGTGCGGCCGCTTACGAGCGCCTCCGCCGCGCCATCGTCCGCGTCGAACTCGTGCCGGGTACGCCGGTCTCCGAAGCTCAGCTCGTCGAGCGCTTCGGCTTCTCCAAGGCTGCCATCCGGGCTGCATTGGCCCGCCTGCGTGTGGAGGGGCTCGTGCTCGCACAGCCGCGCAGCGCTCACGTGATCGCCCCGCTGACGCTGCGCGACGTGCGCGAGATCTACGATCTGCGCCTGGTACTTGAACCAGCCGCAGCCGCAGCCGCGGCCGGGCACGTCGAGCGCGGGGAGCTCGCCCGCCTGCGGGCACTTCTCGACCCGGCGCCCGACCTCGATGACGCCGCGTCGACAGAGCGCTTCATGCAGGCCAACCGTGCGATCCATGTCAGCGTGGCGCGAAGCGCCGGCAACCGCCGCGCCGCCCAGATCGTGACGCGGCTGC
>DATFVJ010000186.1:0-14389 GCA_035260365.1 Streptosporangiaceae bacterium | reverse complement strand
CGCTTGCCACGCGCGCCACGCGGCAGCCGTTAGGGCTCTACTGGCCCCGCAGGGGCGGCTTCAGGACCCCCGTGCGACCGCCCGGATGGCGGCCGGGTAGGGAGGCGTCACACATGCGCGGGCGTGAGTCACCGGCCCCTTGCAGGCTGAACTGGGTTACCCCAGATCACGAAAGTATCCCTAAACTCGACTGTTCCGTTGGAATCATGATTTACGATCCCCTCCTGTGAGCGTTGACGCCCGGGCAGGAGACGCCCTTCCGATGCGTACCGCCCGCCGCCGGCCTTCGGGGCGCCACCGGAGCCCGGACCGGCTGTCGGTACCGTCCACCGCGCCTGCCCTCGTGCTCGCCGTCCCAGGTGCGGCGTGCGGCGCGAGCGATGAGATCAGCACCAAGATCGCCGCCTACGCGAGCGGCTCATGCCCGGGTGTGGTGGTCCGCGCGGGTTACCTGGAGGGCACGGAGGCGAACCTCGCGGCCGTACTCGCCGCGGTACGCGCCAGTGGCAATGCGGCGCCTGCCGCCGTCGTGGTGCCGATACTGACCGCTCCGCATCCGTGGGCCGATGCGGCGCTCGCCAAGGCGATCGCCGAGGCCGGCGTGCCCGTGGTTCTGACCGGGCCGCTCGGCCCCCATCCGCTGCTCGGCGAGGTGCTGCACACACGGCTGGCCGAGGCGGGCCTTGCCCGCGCGGGCCGGATGCGCGAGATCAGCATTGCCGCGGCAGCCGAGGGCATCATCGTGGCCGCCGCGAGCGGTACCCCCGGCGCTTCTGCCGCCGGTTCTGGCGGTGCGCTGGCCGGTGTGCAGGAAGCCGGGATCGTGGCCGTTCTGCTCGCCGCGCGGCTCGCGGCCCCGGTCGTGCCCGCCTCGCTCGGGAATGCCGCGAGCCTGCGGGAAGCGGCCGAACGGCTGCGAGATGCCCGTGCCACGAACCTGGCGCTCGCGCCCTGCGTCATCGGGCCAGAGACCAGCCAGCACGAACTCGCGGCCGCCGTGGCGGAGACCGGCGCGCGCAGCGCGCAGCCACTTGGCGCCCATCCCGCCATCGGCCAGCTTGTCGCGATGCGCTACGGCGCTGCCCTGCAGGACCCGCGCATCGCCGGCGCCCCCGGGGTCACCTGATCGCGCGACAGTGCTCCGGCCCGGCCGGCGGCCGGTGCCGCCTGGCAACCAGTCAGGTTAAGGTACGCCGGCCGCGACAGCGGCCGGCGTGCGAATGCCTAACTGGAGGTGTCACAGCCCATCTTCCCCCGAAACGTCATTTCTGCGCCCAGTTTGTCCGGGTATGGCCACCGTTTCGGGTGGGAAGTCATTGCGTAACCTGTCAGACACGGCCGTATCTCGCTGACCGCGGAGACCAGGGTGGTTTTGCCTACGCCGAATCCGCCCGCGACCAAGATCTTTGCCGTTTCGAGCCGGCCCGATCGTTGCCGCCCCCGGCCCGATCGTTGCCGCCTCTGGCCCGATCAGAGTGCATGTAGCCCATCAAGCACTTTCCTCAGTAGACGCTCGCGTTCGCCGACCCTCGCTCCGCCGGTCTGTACACCCTGATCAGTCCGTGCTGGCTCAGGTCCCCGAGCAGCACACGGACCACGCCGATCGGCAGGTCGGTCTGTGATGCCAGATCGGCCACGGGAACAGGCCGACGGCACAGGTTCAGCATTCTCCGGTGCTCGGGCCCGGGCCGGCGACCGTCGGTGGCCTCCGTGTTCGTCGCCATCACCACATCGATCAGGTCAAGCGGCGATTCCCCGGCCGGCCGCGTACGGCCCTGGGTGAGGGCGTAGAGCCGTACCACCGGGCCAGCGTCCCGGTCCAGCCATCTGTCCTTCGACGAACTCATGAGCCCTGATCACCCAGCGGCGAGATCGTGACCAGGGGAATGATGAACAGGCTCGCGAGCGTGAGCCGGATCGACCTCGTGCGCGCTGGCCGCTGACGTGAACCCATGGGACCTCTGAACGGTGTATCGAAACGGAGGCGCGGACGTCAGCAGGCCGGCGGCGCGGGGGGCGGGGGATCAGGGCGCCGGGACACGTGCGCCGTAGCCTGGATCACGGCTCAGTATCCGGATGGCGTGTTCAACGAGAGCTATCAGCACGGTTTTACCTGATGCCCGCGCGCGGGCATCGCACAAAATGATCGGCACGTCCGGGTCCAGGTCGAGGGCGGCCCTGATGTCCTCTGGATCGAAGTGCCTGGCTCCGTCGAAGCAGTTCACACCGACGACGAAGGGGGTTCCACGCTGCTCGAAATAGTCGACAGAAGGAAAGCAGTCGGCCAGCCGCCGCGTATCGGCCAGAACGACCGCGCCGAGCGCCCCGAGCGCGAGTTCGTCCCACATGAACCAGAACCGGTCCTGGCCAGGCGTGCCGAAAAGATAGATGAGCAGGTCGTCGCGGATGGTGATCCGGCCGAAGTCCATCGCGACCGTCGTGGTCGTCTTCTGCTCCACGCCGTCGAGCAGGTCGATCTGCGCGCCCGGCGCGCTGAGGTGCTCCTCGGTGCGCAGCGGCCGGATCTCACTGACCGCGCTCACCAGCGTGGTCTTGCCGACGCCGAATCCGCCCGCGATCAGGATCTTGATCGTGACCGGAACGTCGGCCGGGCCAGTGTTTCGATTAGAGCCGGCGTAGCCCATCGGCCACCTCCCTCAGAATGCGCGGGTCGGGCAGTCGTGCGGGTGCAACGGGCCGGCGGATCGTGACCAGCCCCCGGTCACGCAGGTCCGCGAGCAGGATCCGGACGACACCAAGAGGCAGGTCGAGGTCAGCGGCCAGATCGGCGACCGACATGGGAATGCGGCACAGGCGTAGCAGCGAGAAGTGCTCCGGATCCAGGACCCAAGGGTCCGGCGGGGTCTGGCGGGTCGACGTGACCATTGCGATCAGGTCGGGGCTCTCACCGCTGGGCCTGGTCCGGCCGCGGATGACGGCGTAGGGACGGACCACAGGTCCGGCCTCTTCGTCGTGCCACGCGTCGTCCTGCGAGGGCATGCCACGGTCACTTAGTTCCGTCGTCGGCTGGCACCGGCCGCGGGTTGACCGACAGGTGCTGGCCCACCCGCTTGACGAGCACGGCCATCTCGTAGGCGACCAGGCCAACGTCGGCACTGGCCGAGCTGAGCACGGCCAGACAGCTTCCCTCGCCCGCGGCGGTTACGAACAAGAAAGCGGACTCCATCTCGACGATGGTCTGCCGCGCATGGCCGCCGCCGAAGTGACGGCCTGCCCCCCGCGCCAGGCTCTGAAAGCCGGCCGCGATCGCGCAGAGGTGTTCCGCGTCCTCACGGCGCAGGCTCGAGGACGCCCCGATGGCGAGGCCGTCCCTGGACAGGATCACGGCCTTCTCGACCTGGGCCACGCGTCTGACCAGGTCGTCGAGCAGCCAGTCAAGCTCGCCGCTAGAGATCACCGTCTGCTCCCTTGGCTGGCCCGCTCCGTCTTCCGCCGTCTGACCGGCCCCGTCGGCCGTCCTTGGCTGGCCGTCCCCGTCCGTCGCCGCTTTGGTTGTCATTCCTCGCCCCCGTCCATCGGCGCACGCGCGGCTGGCTCACCGTCGGCCGGCTCACCGGGTTCCGGTTCGGGTGAGCCGGACGCGGAGCGGCCGCGCTCCCAGCCCTGCTGGATGGCCGTCATCGTGGCACGTGCCTCCTCTGGGGATCGGAAACCGGGCTCGCTGTCCAGCCCGACGATGCTCTGCGGGCCGGTGTCGCGAAGCTGGGGTGCCAGATTGGCCTGACGGACCCGCCGTGGGAGGCCGAGCTCGGTCAGGTCGGCGGTGGCCGCCGCATCGGCGGTATCGGCGGTCGCCGGCGCCTCGGGCTCCGGCCACCCGTTCTGATCGGCGCGCTGGAACCAGCTGGCCGACGTCGCCGACGCCGCGGCCGGCGCGGCCGGCGCGGGTGGCGTGGGTGGCGCAGGCGGCAACGCCTGAGCGTCCGACGCCGCGCTGTCGGCCATGATGGACGGGACGGCCCAGCCGTCGCCCGCCGCGGCATCGCTGCCCTCCAGCGCGCCGGTTCCGCTGAGGCCGTTGGTGGCGTACGGGTGCGAGCCCGTGGGCGGCACGGTCGCGGCGGCCGCGATGATGTCCTCGCTCCGCGCGGCGTGGCGGCCGGTCGGCTGGACCGCGCCGTCGCTGGTGATGGCGGCCACCGGGTCGCGGGCGAAGACGTCCTCGGAGACCACCAGATCCCGCGGGATCAGCACGATGGCCGTGGTGCCACCGTACGGGTTGACGCGCAAGGAGATCCTGATGTTGTGCCGTATGGCCAGGCGCCCGGCGACGAACAGGCCGAGCTGGTCGCTGTCGGACAGGTCGAACTCCGGTGGATGGGCCAGGCGGGCGTTGATCTCGGCCAGCTTCTCCTCGTTCAGGCCAAGACCGCGGTCCTCGATCTCGACCGCGAAGCCCTTGCCTACCATGTCCCCGGTGAGCCGGACCGGGGTGTTCGGCGGTGAGAAGATCGTCGCGTTCTCGACCAGTTCGGCGATCATGTGGATCACGTCGGCGACCGCCGGCCCGGCCAGGGCCGCCTCCGTCATCGTCACGACCGTCACCCGCGTGTAGTCCTCCACCTCGGCGACGGACGCGCGCAGTACGTCCACCAGCCGCACCGGGTTGCGCCACGACCGGCCCGGCGCCGCGCCGGACAGGATGATCAGGCCCTCCGCGTGCCTGCGCATGCGGGTGGTGAGGTGGTCGAGGCGGTACAGGTCGCCAAGCTCGTCTGGGTCGCTGGCCCGCCGCTCCATGGTGTCGAGCAGTGTCAGCTGGCGGTGCAGCAGCGACTGGCTGCGCCGCGCGAGGTTCCTGAAAACGTCAGAGACTCCGTTCCGGAGTCTGGCCTGATCGACAGCCGCCTCGATGGCGGTCCGCTGTACCGTGTTGAACGCCTGCCCGACCTGGCCGATCTCGTCATCGCTTGTCCGTATGGGCGGCGCTTCCGCTGAGACATCCACGTCGTCGCCCGCCCGCAGCCGTTCCATCACGCGGGGGAGGCGCTCGGCCGCGAGCGTGAGCGCCGACCGCCTGAGCACGGCGAGCTGGCGCACGAGGCCACGGCCGATCCAGATCGATACGAAGACGGACGCGATCAGCGCGATGAGCCCGAGCCCTCCGGCCAGGATGAGCCGCAGATAGATACCGCGCGCGACCGGCTGGGCTCGCGATAGCAGGTCGTTCGCGGCCTGCTCTGCCGCGGTCGAGAATCCGTTCGAGATCGCGCCGACGTCGGCCCCCCAGGTGGCGGGGTCGACGGGCGGCGGGCCGTTGTGCGAATCGCTGATCACCGTGTCCTCGACCGAGTTGAGGGCGTTGCTGATCTGCGGGTCGACGTACTTGTCGTAGAAGTACCTGTTGTTCGTGTTCAGGTCGGGCAGGGCGGCGGCGAGCATGGCGCGGCGCGCGCCGACGAGCTCGGCGAATTGGTGGCGATCGGCGGGCGGGAACGACCGCGCCGCCATGTCGCTTTCGAGCAGGGCGTCTTCCTGCAGCAGCAGGTTCTCTGAGTCGCCCATCCGGACAAGCGCGAGCCCTTGGACCACCAGCGGGGCGTTGGATTCACTGCGAATGACCTGGTTTAGCACCGCCTCTGACGCCGTGACTACGCCGTTGTAGGCGTCCATTGCCCGCGGCCGGGTGATGGTGTGCGAGGTGATCTCTGACCGCAGCGCGCCGAGCCCTGCCGCGGACGTCAGCAGCGCGTTGATGGCCACCTTTTCTGGCGCGGTCGCGTAGTTCTGGGTGGCGCTGGAGGTGACGGCCGTGGCCATGGCCGAGCGCGCCTGGTCGGTCTTCGTCTCCTGCGCGTCGAGCTGCGCGAGGAACTGCGGTATCGGCGCGGCCAGGTAGATCATCGCGACCCGGCGCTCGGAGTCGATCTGGCCCTCGAAGTTGCCGACTGGCGTGCCGGTATCGTTCTTCAGCGCGCGGGCGTGCGCCTCGCTGAGGGCGTCGCCGATCGTAATGCTCGCCACGAAGATGTACAGGCCGAGCAGTGACAGCAGGGGGATGAGGACGAGGAAGAAGATCCTCAGGCGAATAGACCGCCGGCGCAAACCCATGACTGTGGCCCCGGTTGTGAGAGGTGGGCAGGCGCGGCTGAGCGCCCCCCCACGAGAAGATTCGGACACTAAACGGGGTGTGATATTAACACCGAATCCGAATGATCAAGGACAAAATCACCGATGTCGTCGGTCCGAAAATGGCGGTTCGATCTAGTTTTGGACGGCCTCAGTCGCTATCCGAGCGCGGTTAGATACGGTCGGCCGGCCACGCCGGGCCGTGACGGCCCGGCAGCCCCGATCCGGCACCGTCCGCGCACGCGCGCTCACGTTGCGAGAGATGCGAGCCCCGGGCGGATGGATCGAGCCGCCAGCCTTGTTAACGGGTTGGGCGGGCAGGCTGTTGCATGAACACGCCGCCCCCGGGCGGCGGGCGGCTCACGGCGACTGACGACGAGTGACGCTGACATTACGCTGATATGAGGAAATATGATCCCGAACGGCGGCGCGGGCCGCGTCAAGCGCTGGCGGCAACTTCTCGCCAGTGAGCGCGACGCGGCGGCCCTGTACGCACGGCTCGCCGAGATTGAGACGGGCGAGCGCCGGAAGATCTTCGAAGAGCTCGCGGACGTCGAGCGCACCCACGCCGCGTACTGGGAGGGCAAGCTGCGCGGCGCCGGTGCGGCGGTGCCCGAGCCGGGCAGGCCGAGCCTGCGGACCAGGTTGCTCGCGACGGCCGCCAGCCGCCTGTCGCCTGGCGCGGTGCTCCCGCTGATCGAACGGGCCGAGCGCACCGACGCCGGCATCTACGACGCCGAGCCGGACGCGGCACCGGGGATGGCCGCCGACGAGCACGGTCACGCCCGGACGATCGCGAAACTGATCGAGGGAGGCAAACCGAGCCCGCCAGCTCAGATCGCCCGCAGAGAGCCGTGGCATCGCGGCGACCGCTCGGGCGCGCTGCGGGCCGGGGTCTTCGGCGTCAGTGACGGGCTCGTGTCCAACACCGCGCTCGTCATGGGTATCGCTGGGTCCGGGTCGTCGCACACGGTGATTCTGCTCACCGGGACGGCGGGCCTGCTGGCGGGCTCGTTCTCGATGGCGGCGGGCGAATACGTGTCCATGGCGAGCCAGCGTGAGATGTACCAGCGGGAGATCTCGCTCGAGGCACAGGAGCTTGCCGAGAACCCGGAGGAGGAGCGCACGGAACTGGTCCTGCTCTACCGGGCCAAGGGCCTGGACCGCAGTGATGCGGAGCGGCTGGCCGACCGGATCATGACAGACCGCAGCGTCGCGCTCGACACACTCGCCCGCGAGGAACTCGGCCTCGACCCGAGCGCGCTCGGATCGCCGTGGACCGCGGCGATATCCAGCCTGCTGACGTTCGCGGCCGGCGCCCTCGTCGTTCTGGTGCCCTACCTCTTCGGCGGCGGTACCGCGGCGTTCGTGACCGCGATCATCCTCGCGGCCGCGGCGCTGCTCGGGGTCGGTGCGGGCATCGGCATGCTGAACGGGCGCTCACCCGTGCGCTCAGGACTGCGCCAGCTGTTCGTGGGCGGACTGGCCGCGCTCGTGACGTTCGGCGTCGGCCATCTGATCGGCGCGAGCGTGTCATAGCACCCCACGGCGGCGGTTCGCGGGAAGCGGGTCAGCCGACGAGGGTCTTTACGGCGGCGGTGATCTCTGCGAGGGCGCGCTTGGCGTCGGCGAAGTACATGCTCGTCTTGGGGTCGAGGTAGAGCTCGTTGTCGATTCCCGCGTAGCCGTGGCCCATCGAGCGCTTGATGACGATGATGCTCTTGGCCCGATCGACGTCCAGGATCGGCATGCCGGAAATGGGAGTGCCGGGGCGGCGCGCGGCCGGGTTCGTGACGTCGTTGGCGCCGATCACGAGGGCCACGTCGGCGCGCGGGAACTCCGGGTTGACCTCGTCCATCTCCTTGAGCTGTGAGTAAGGGACGTTGGCCTCGGCCAGCAGCACGTTCATGTGTCCCGGCATGCGGCCGGCGACCGGGTGGATGGCGTAGACGACGTTGACGCCGCGGCTTTCAAGCAACTGCGCGAGCGCCTGCACCTCGTGCTGCGCCTGCGCCGCGGCGAGCCCGTAGCCAGGCACCACGATGACATTGTGGGCGTAGGCGAGCTGGATCGCGGCATCGTCCGCGTCGACCGTCCGCACCGACGCGTCGGCGCCGACCAGGGCGCCCGCGGCCGTGTCACCCGTGCCGAAGCCGCCGATGATGATGTTGGCCAGCGACCGGTTCATCGCGTCGGCCATCAGCTTGGTGAGAATGCTTCCCGACGCGCCGACCAGGGCGCCGGCGGTGATGAGCACCGCGTTGTCGATGACGAAACCGGCCATCGCGACGGCCGTGCCGGTGAACGCGTTCAGCAGCGAGATGACCACCGGCATGTCCGCGCCGCCGATCGGCAGCACCATGGTCACGCCGAAACCGAGCGCGGCCAGGATGAGAACGATCAGGACCGCGATGTTCCCCGCCCCGGTCATGAGCCAGATGCCCGCGCCGGCCATGAGGACGGCAAGCACCACGTTGACGGCGCGCGCGTAGGGAAAGACGATCGGCGCGCCGCTCACCCAGCCCTGCAGCTTGCCGGCGGCGACGAGCGAGCCGGAGAAGGTCACGGCGCCGATGAGGACGTCGAGGGCCGTCGCCACCGCCACCGTCCCCGACACGCCCGTCGCCCCCACCGCGGTGTCGAGCCGCACGAAGTCGGCGATGGCGACGACGGCCGCGGCGCCGCCGCCGACGGCGTTGAAGAGGCTCACCAGCTGCGGCATCGCGGTCATCTTCACGGTGCGGGCGCTGTAGAGCCCGGCGACAGACCCGACGAGGATCCCGGCGACAAGGACGATCCATCCCGTGGTCGTGACCGTTCCCGCGTGCACGACCGCGGCAACGGTCGCGGCGATCGCGGCGATCATCCCCGCCGCGGAGAGCTGGTTGCCCCGCCGCGCGGTGACCGGCGAGTTCATCAGGTGCAGCCCGAGGACGAAGCACGTCGCGGCGGCGAGGTAGATCAGCCGGACGACCGTGTCGAATGCGCTCATGACGCCGCGCCCTTGTCCACCTGGCGGCTCGCGCTACCGCTCACCTGGCCGTTGGCTGCGGCAGCCGCCTCGGCGGGCAGTTCGGGTCGCTTGCGGAACATCTTCAGCATCCGGCCGGTGACGACGTAGCCGCCGACGACGTTCGCGGCGGCGAACGCCGAGGCGACGAAGGCGAGCACGTAGCCGAGGGCGTTGTTCGCGGTGACCGCGATGAGCATGGCGCCGACGAGCACGATGCCGTGGATGGAGTTCGCGGCCGACATCAGCGGCGTGTGCAGCATCGACGGCACCTTGCTTATGACCTCGAAGCCCACCAGCAGGCTCAGGACGAAGATGGTGACATCAGCGATCAGGGCCTGGCTCATCGGCTCCACCTCCGGCGGCTGGCGCGGACTCGAGAAGTTCCGCCACGGCTGGATTGATCACTTTGCCCGCGTGCGAGACGACGACGCCGGCCTGGATCGCGTCGGCGGGGTCGATGGCCAGCACGCCGTCGCTGACCATGTGCGCAAGCAGCGCGCTGACGTTGCGGGCGTACGCGGCGGAGGCGGCGGTGGCCATGGTCGAGGGCAGGTTACCCGCCCCGATGATGGTGACCCCGTTGTCGGTGACGACGGTCGCTTCCGGCTCGGACAGCGCTGCGTTCCCGCCGAGCGGACCGGACCCGAGGTCGACGATGACCGATCCCGGCCGCATGTCCTTGATCGCCCGCGCGGTCACGAGCAGCGGCGGCCGCCTGCCCGGCACCTGCGCGGTGGTGATGACGACGTCGTGCCGCACGATGTGCGCGTTCAGCTCGTCCTGCTGTGCGCGCTGCTCCGCGTCGGTGAGCGCGCGCGCGTAGCCGCCCGCGGCGCCTCCGTCCGCGACCGCGCCGACCGTGAGGAAGGTCGCGCCGAGCGACTCGACCTCGGCCTTGGCCGCGGGGCGCACGTCGTAACCGGACACCACGGCGCCGAGCCTGCGGGCGGTGCCGATCGCCTGCAGGCCCGCGACGCCCGCGCCGAGTACGAGCACCTCGGCCGGCCTCGCGGTGCCGGCCGCGGTGATGAGCAGCGGGAAGAAGCGTGCGAAGGCGCCGGCCGCGACGAGCACGGCCTTGTAGCCCGCGACGTTGGCCTGCGACGTCAGCGCGTCCATGGTCTGCGCCGCCGGCCGGGTCCGCGGGATGCCGTCGAGGCTGATCGCGGTCACCCCGGCCGCGCCGAGCTTGCGGGCCAGCTCAGGCTGCGTGAGCGGGCTGAGCATGCCGATCACCGCCTGGCCGGGCGCGAGCCTGGCGATGTCCGCTGCCGCTGGAGCGCCGACGAGCAGCAGGATGTCGCCCTTGTCGAACAGTTCCTCGTGGCTGACGATGCTGGCGCCGGCCTCGGCGTAGGCGTGGTCGGGGAAGAATGCGGCGGCCCCGGCGCCCTGCTCCACGAGCACGTCGAGGCCGATCTGCGCGAGCCGGTGGATCGAGTCGGGCACGAGTGCCACGCGCCGCTCGCCGCGCGCGTTCTCCTTGACGACAGCTACCTTCACCTGCGCGACCTCAACGATCATGTAGGGACAACCGGAAGGCTCTGCGGGCGAGTCACGATATCAGCCATACAGTGCGATTTCGTCGCCTCGTCCCGAGCATCGCATGGGGCACGGTGGAGCTTTTGGGGGCCTGCGCCGCCTGCTGTACGGAACTCTTGGTCACCGACCCGGGACTTCCAGTATGGCGCGGGGTGCAAGGCCCGTGACGTGGACCCCGCTTACGTGCGTCGTACGCCCCGCCATGGCGGGGCGCCGGCCCGGCACCGGATTTCCCCCACGTTATAGGTCAGCCGGCCCGCCGGAGCATATCGCTGATCCTCTCACCAGCAGCCACAACGGCTGCCGCGTGCAGTCGCCCCGGCGAACGGGTGAGCCGCTCGATCGGCCCGGAGACCGAGACGGCCGCGACGATCTTTCCGGCCGGGCCGCGGACCGGCGCGGATACCGACGCCACTCCAGCCTCGCGTTCGGCCACGCTGGCCGCCCACCCGCGCCGGCGCACCTGGGCGAGGGTGGTGGCGGTGAACTTGGCGCCGCGCAGGCCGCGGTGCATCCGCTCGGGCTCTTCCCAGGCGAGCAGCGCCTGCGCCGCGGAGCCGGCCGTCATCGGCAGTGCCGTGCCCACCGGCACGGTGTCACGCAGGCCGCTCGCCCGTTCCGCCGCTGCCACGCAGATCCGCGCGTCCGCCTGCCGCCGGTACAGTTGCGCGCTTTCCCCCGTCAGGTCGCGCAACTGGCTGAGCACCGGCTGCGCGACGGCAAGAAGCCTGTCCTCGCCAGCCGCGGTGGCCAGCTCGGCGATCCGTGGACCGAGGGTGAACCGGCCGCGGGAGTCCCTGGCCACGAGCCGGTGGCGTTCGAGCGCCACCGCGATTCTGTGGGCGGTCGGCCGCGTCAGCCCGGTGACGGTGACAAGCTGCGCGAGCGAGGCCGGACCGGATTCGAGGGCGTCGAGCACGGACACCGTCTTGTCCAGCACGCCGACTCCGCTAGAGTTGTCCATGTACTGAATACTGTCGTCTCGCTATCTGAGATGCAAAGCAAAGCCAGGCAGCGGGCGGCACGGAGGAAGGCGGGACGATGGGCATAACGCTGGCGCAGAAGGTATGGGACGCGCACGTGGTGCGGCGCGCCGGCGGCGAGCCCGACCTGCTCTATGCCGACCTGCACCTGATCCACGAGGTGACCAGCCCGCAGGCGTTCGACGGCCTCAGGCTGGCCGGCCGGCGGGTGCGGCGCCCCGACCTGACGATCGGCACCGAGGACCACAACGTCCCCACCGAGGGCGTCACGGGCCCGCAGAGCCTGATCGCGGATCCCGTGTCGCGCATCCAGGTGGAGACGCTGCGCAAGAACTGCGCCGAGTTCGGCGTCAGGCTGTATCCGATGGGCGCCGCCGGGCAGGGAATCGTGCACGTCATCGGCCCGCAGCTCGGGCTGACCCAGCCCGGCATGACCATCGTCTGCGGCGACTCGCACACCAGCACGCTCGGTGCGTTCGGCGCCCTGGCGTTCGGCATCGGCACCAGCGAGGTCGAGCACGTGCTCGCCACCCAGGCGCTGCCGCAGACGTGGGTCAAGACGATGGCCGTCACGTGCAACGGGCAGCTGCCCTACGGCGTCACGGCCAAGGACCTCATCCTCGCCATCATCGCGAAGATCGGCACCGCTGGCGGGCAGGGCCACGTCATCGAGTACCGGGGGACGGCGGTGACGGCTCTTTCCATGGAGGGCCGGATGACGGTGTGCAACATGTCGATCGAGGCGGGCGCGCGGGCCGGCATGGTCGCGCCTGACGACACGACCTTCAGCTACCTCCAGGGCAGGCAGCACGCGCCGCGGGGTGCCGACTGGGCCGCCGCACTCGACTACTGGCGGACCCTGCGCACCGACGACGACGCCATCTTCGACCGCGAGGTCGAACTTGACGCGAGCGCGCTGACCCCGTACGTCACCTGGGGCACCAACCCGGGCCAGGCCGCTCCGCTCGACAGCGTGGTGCCACACCCGGAGTCGTTCGGGAATCCTGATCTTCGCGCCGCCGCCGAGCGTGCCCTGACCTACATGGACCTACGGCCAGGCACGCCGCTGCGCGACATCACGGTGGATACGGTGTTCGTCGGCTCCTGCACCAACGGGCGGCTGGAAGACCTGCGGGCCGCCGCGGACGTGCTGCGCGGGCGCCGGGTCGCCGCGGGCGTCCGCATGCTGGTCGTGCCGGGGTCCATGGAGGTCAAGAAGGCCGCGGAACGCGAGGGCCTCGACGGCGTTTTCACCGCCGCCGGAGCGCAGTGGCGGACCGCGGGATGCTCCATGTGCCTTGGCATGAACCCGGACAAGCTCACCCCCGGGCAGCGCTGCGCCTCCACGTCCAACCGTAACTTCGAAGGCCGGCAGGGCAAGGGCGGCCGTACGCACCTGGTGTCACCGGAGGTCGCTGCCGCGACCGCGGTCACCGGCAGGCTCACCGTCCCAGCCGATCTGTAAAGGGAGAAGCCCGATGGAACCGTTCACGACGCATACCGGCCGCGCCCTGCCGCTGCGCCGCAGCAACGTCGACACCGACCAGATCATCCCGGCGGAGTACCTCAAGCGCGTCACCCGCACCGGGTTCGGTGCCGGGCTGTTCGCCGCGTGGCGGGAGGACCCGGCCTTCGTGCTCAACAACCCCGCCTACGCGGGGGCGACGATCGTCCTGGCCGGCCCCGACTTCGGCATCGGGTCCTCGCGTGAGCACGCGGTGTGGGCGCTGCTCGACTACGGCTTCCGCGTCGTCGTGGCGCCGCGGTTCGGCGACATCTTCGCGGGCAACGCCACCAAGACAGGCCTGCTGCCCGTGCGGTTGCCCGAGGGAACCGTGCACGCGCTGCACGACGCCGTGGAGGCGGATCCTGGCACCGAGATCACCGTCGACCTGGCTGCCCGCGAGGTGCGCTACGGCGGGCTTCGCGCCGGCTTCGAGATCGACGACTACACGAGGTGGCGGCTCATGGAGGGGCTCGACGACATCGGCCTCACGCTGCGCCACGCGGACGAGATCACCGAGTTCGAGCGGCACCGCCCCGCATGGTTGCCTGTGACCGCGTAGCCCGCCCTCGGCTCATCGGCGCCGCGGATCACAGGTGCCATGACCCATGCGATCCGCGGCGCCGGGCCCGCCCTGGCCCGTCCAGGTGAGTGCGGGCCGGCGCGCGGTGTTCGCGCGCAAACAGAAATGATGGCCGAATTGTACGCATCACGAGTCACACTGGCTTCACAGGTCCCGCATTCAACGGCGGATACGCCGACACGCTCGGATTCGGGCGGCCGGTAATTGTGCATCGCGACCAAGTACCCTAATTTCTAGCACGTCAGAGGTCGCAAGCACGGCTGGGTAGCGTGCGTGACCTCGGGGGTAACCGGAGGAGTGACTCATGAACAAGCGTGACCTGATCGACGCGATCTCCGGCCGCTTGGGGGACAAGAAGACCGCGACCGAGGCCGTGAACGCCGTGCTTGACACCATTCAGGCGACAGTGGCCAAGGGCGACAAGGTAGCGATCACCGGGTTCGGCGTCTTCGAGAAGGCAGTTCGTCCCGCCCGGACCGCCCGTAACCCGGCCACCGGGGCGCCCATCAAGGTAGCGAAGTCGTCGGTGCCCAAGTTCCGGCCGGGTGCGGACTTCAAGGCCATGGTGAACGGCCAGAAGAAGGCTCCGGTACGCACCGCGAAGAAGAGGTAGCGGCCGCGCGGTCGGCTGATCGCGGCCTTCGATCGATAGGGCCGGGCGGCGCGTCGTCGGC